>NZ_CAWNHY010000287.1:0-15695 GCF_963874335.1 Vibrio sp. V10_P2A27P122
ATGTAATCAAGTATTTTAAATAATGGTTAATCATCTTTAAAACTCTATATTCTGATCAAACATTATTGTTGGAAGACACTAATGTTTGATCAGTTACAGTAAAGTCTGTTTATTTACTTTACTGCTTAAAGAGGTTGAATCATTATTCGACTGTAATCGACAGCTAGTGAAATGGAAACGCGCCTCTTGAGGTGCATATTGATGTGACCAACCTCATTAATTAGAACAGTATTTTCTCGCCCTGATTGGTGTACCCTCCGCCGGCAATCAACACTTTCAACCCCAGTTAGAATTGGCATATAACAGACTAAGCGTAGAGCATTAGAGAGCGATTAAGGCTGAGGAAGCCACGTTACAGTTACCACTCATCCATATAGATAACCCCACCGCCAATACCCTGTATATAAGCAACTGATAAGACCGAAATTGAGCTTGAGAGATTACAATCCCTAGCTTAGTGAAGCCTTGGCCGGAAGTTAAGGCGATGAATAAAATGCCGACCTTGAGGATGCCGTCTTGGGGGCTAGTCGTTAAACCGCTCAATCTGTGGGGAGTGGCTGATTGTTCAATGATTTGCTCAACAATACCGCACTTCCGAGCTAATGATGTTTGTGCTTTCGGAATAATCTTACAACCATAGATAATAAAATAATCGTATTATCCCCTCGTCTTATCTCCCTTAATTTTAATTCGATTAATCTATCTTAATGAAAATGAAAAAATATTTAATTTTAATCAGCGCATTAGGTGCACCTAATGCGCTCAACTTGTGGCGCAGAAGGCAGGCTGCAGATGACCAAACTGCCGAAGGAGGATCTCAAAATTTCAGAATTGAAATTACCATCCCCAACTTTCAGCTTCAACTTCAAGAGTAGGTCGTATTATGACTAAATTTTTTAAAGGTTTATTTGCGCTAATAGTATTACCTCTATTGATGCTGTTGACAGGCTGTAATTCAGACGATGTGTCTTCTGAACCAACAGTGAAATTAGAACGCATAGATATTACAGCGTCACCATTAACAACGCGAGGAGTGAGTCAACTGACGCTTGCGGTAGGTGACAAGCAGCCTTTCGAGGTCGTTGGTCACTACTCTGATGGCTCGTCTCGCATATTAACGGATTCAAATGCGGTTGATTGGCATGCAAGCGACTTGGATGTGGTTCTTTTTGATGCACCGGGCATCATTACTGGTAATGCGCCTAGTGTGGTGACCGTGCATGCCTCTAGTGGCAACATTGCCAGTAACGATGTGATGGTTAACGTGAGCTCAGCGGAGATCGCCGAGATTACCGTGACGCCTTCGCCAGTGCAGGTCGCGCAAGGTCAAACTCAGCAGTTGACTGCAATGGCGACGTATAGTGATGGCACTTCATCTGATGTGACGAATTCTGTTACGTGGACGCCAACAGATACTGTTACGGCAACGGTGACGACGGAGGGGCTGCTCTCTGGGGTTGAGGAGAACAGTACAACCCTTACCGCCACAAAGGCCGGTGTGACTAGTAACGAGGTGACGGTCAATGTGAGCTCAGCGGAGATCACTGAGATTACCGTGACCCCTTCACAGGTCAATATTGCGAAAGGTCAGACTCAGCAGTTAACGGCCATTGCGACGTACAGTGATGGTACTTCATCTTCTGTCACCAACTCAGTGATGTGGACGCCAGCCGATGCCAATACAGCAACAGTGACGTCAACAGGTTTGATCACTGGTGTTGGCGTGGGTTCTACGACGATGGCAGTTACCAAAGATGGCATTGCCAGTAACCAAGTGAATGTGAATGTGTGTGCTGACTTAGCTGGTGTATGTATTGATATCTTCGATATAGGTAGCGGGACATTATTTACCAACTCACCATCAGTGGCTTACTTAAATAGTATTGGTGGAAGTACAATAGCAAATGATGTCACTACTGAAACCGGAATTGATGGTCCAATAGGTGATTTCTACCGATTCAAATGGGATAATGCAAACGCACTGTGTGAGATCTACAATGCTCAGAATCTCGGAGGGCGAACTAACTGGCGCTTAGCAGAAAGTGATGAGTTGCTTAACGAACTGTACGTTGGATTCGGTAACATGTTTAACGCGCGCAGTTGGCCGACCGACTACTGGTACTGGTCGAAGACAACTGATCTTTCTAATCCTGCTAACCATGACACGCTGCTCCTTAGCGATGGTATTCCCGTCTCCGGCTCTCCAACCGCCATTCTCTACGTATCCTGCGTCTCAAATCCTTAGCATTTAGGGTTTAACGTTTTAATTTTTATGCGCCAGAGTAATGACTGGCGCTTTTTTTACCCGAAGAGTTTGTCAATAAAGCGGCTCAACCTTTTCAAGGGTTAGGCGCGTGATGGGTGAGGTATTCGTATGCTTCTTTGGTGCCCATGTAGCGGCTTAAGCTGCGCACCGGAACGTTGCGTAAATCGACCACAATCAAGCCATCTAACGAATCATTAAAATCAGGGTCTACGTTAAAACTGACTAACTTGCCATTTAAACCGAGGTATTGACGCAGTAGCACTGGTACGCTCTTCCCTTCATCCAACCGAGCAATCACTTTTGAAAGCAGCTGTAAATCAGCCAATGCACTCAGCAAACTGGCATTCCAAGGGGCTTGTTGCTTGGGGAGTGGGTTACTTGCCTCTACCAAATGGGCGTGTTGGTTATTGTAGTAGTGCTGCGTCATTGTGTCGGCTAATAAACGGCGCGCACTTTCACTGTAATCATTGCTGATACTTACGGGTCCAAATAGGTGCGTATAGTGCGGGTTTCGGTGCACATAGGTTGCGATTCCCTTCCAAAGCAGCAATAGCGGAGCCATACTTTTTTGATACTCGATGTCGACGACTGAACGCCCCATTTCAATTGCATTACCTATGGTATTGAGAAAGCGGTGGTCATACTGAAACAGCGTTCGTGAGTACAAACCTGCAATACCGCTTATCGGCACAATACGGTCGACTAAGCCTAAACGGTAAGCTCCGACCAATTTCTGCGCTTCGCGATCCCAAATGAATAGATGCAGGTAGTTGCGATCGTATTGATCGATATCGAGCTCGGTGCCAGTGCCTTCACCTACCAGCCTGAAATTGTGCTCTCGCACTCGTCCTATTTCGTGCAGTAACGAGGGAATGTTTTCTGCGCTGGTACAATACACATCGAATTCGTTATGCCTTAATAGATGATCAGAAAAAGAAAGCTGCTCAATATCGTGTAACAAAGCGCTTAGGGGGAGCCGCTGCGCAATGGGTTGTAACGGCTCATCATTGGTTTTATTGCGCTTGGTTGGGCTGATGTGACTTAAAAGGTAGGTGTTGAGCCTTAAATAGCTGACCAGCGTCTCATCACACAGATGTTGGATTTCTTTATGATTGATCGCATCGCCAATGGCGATTTCGATACGTTGATGCTGTTTATTGAGCAGTTCACGGCCCAACATTAACGTTCTTAGTAGCGGGTGGATTTTTCCAGCCATGTAAAAGCGTTTCGAATTTTTCCCGTTGATGAACACTGGTAACGCCGTCGCTTGATGCTTTTGTATCAGTCGGCTGACTGAACGGCTCCACTGTTTGTCTTCCAGTTTCTGCGTTTTACTATCAACCAGTTGTGACACTTCGCCCGCAGGAAACATCAATAGCAGCCCTCCTTGAGCAAGGTGTTTATTGGCGGCTCTCAAGGCTTGCATATTCGCTTTTTGCGCGGCTTTGTCTTCAAAAACATCCACACCAATGAACAGCGAATCTAACTCTGGTACGGTTTTTAAATAGTGATTGGCCAATATCTGCACGTCAGAGCGAATTGAAAGCAGCATCTCAGCCAGAATCACGCCTTCCACACAACCAAGTGGGTGATTTGCAACAACGACTGTCGCGCCTTGAGTGGGCACTTGAGCTAATGATCCTTTCACCACTTGATAGTCAATACCCAATACCTCTAACGTAAAACGCAAAAATGTTGCGGTATCACAATGGGGTGGGCGTTGTGCATAAAACTTATCTAAACGAGTTAGGCCTGTAGCCCACTCAGTGAAGTGTTCACCTAGTCCAAACGGCGTTTTTCTCGGTAATTTAAAAGGGCTTATCGTGAGCATAGCAACCTCGCATTTTATGCTTTGTGCTTATGCTAAAGAGGGAAGATGACAATCTGGCTGCGCTTAAGTGAGTAATTGATTGCTCTTTTTTTACAGTTTAATGAAATCCGTCTCAAATTGGAGATGAACTAGAATCTTTGATGCAACAATGATTTTTTAGCAACAATAAATCATTTTCTGCTCACAAAATGAACTGGTTTTGTTTTGGTGCTGCTTATTTGGTGCTAGCTTATAAGGGCGGTACAAAATATAAAAATGTCAATTGAACCTTTGTTTTGCTGATCTGGAATAAACGGGAGCTTCGTGCTCCCGTTGCTATTTTTAGCGCGAGGTTGCTTATTTCTTTTCTTCTTTGTTTTGCCTTGCTGCCAATCCATTCATTTAAAAAGAGACTTTACCGCGCAATGATTTATTGGCCGCTATCCGTTTTTTCTCGTCAACTCGCCGACGTTGAGAACTTTTTGTCGGTTTGGTTGCCCGGCGCGGTTTTTCTATCACCATCGCAGAAAGAATAATCTCTTTGAGACGTTTGAGTGCATCTTCTTTATTCAGCTCTTGGGTGCGGTGAGATTGCGCTTTGAGGACAATAACGCCCTCTTTGGTCATTCTGGAATCTGGTCTTTCGAGTAATTTTTGTTTGTAGATGTCCGGTAACGTTGAGCGTCTGATGTCAAAACGTAAGTGGATCGCACTGGAGACTTTATTGACGTTTTGCCCGCCATTTCCGGCTGCACGAATCGCAGTAAGTTCGATTTCCCAGTCTGCCAGTTCAATAGTGTTGGATAGTTTGAGCATACAACCAAAGTAAAAATGTGTTCAATCCGCATTCTAGTTGAGGTGGCTAAGGTTATCTACCGCAGATTGTGGCTAGATTAGGAAAAGCGATACAGAGTGACGTATTGCGAAATCGCAGCGAAAAATTGCTTGATACGAGCAAGTTTCTACCCGGACGAGCAAGTTCTTGCTCGAAAATGAAAGCTTATAATCTAATTGATTGAAATTTAACTATTTTTGTTTTGGCATCCCCTTTGCTTTAAGAAACATTACATAACGCGATGCAATTTCCATCGCTTTTTCTTACTGAATAAGGATTAAGTCATGCCAACTCCATGTTATATCTCTATCGAAGGCGAAACTCAGGGTCTCATCACTGCTGGCGCTCTTTCTACTGACTCTATCGGCGATGCTTTCGTTGAAGGTCATGAAGATCAAATGTTGGTTCAAATGTTTGACCACGTTGTGACAGTACCGACTGACCCACAATCAGGTCAGCCTTCTGGTCAACGTGTTCATAAACCATTCAAATTCACCGTTGCGCTAAATAAAGCGGTTCCTCTTCTTTATAACGCGTTGGCGTCTGGCGAGAAGATGAAATCGGTTGAGCTAAAATGGTACCGCACGTCTATCGAAGGTAAACAAGAGAACTTCTTCACCACTAAACTTGAAAGTGCGTCTATCGTCGATATTCACTGCGAAATGCCACACTGCCAAGATCCTGCGAACGGCGACTTTACGCAAAACGTTACGGTTTCTATGTCTTACCGTAAAATCCTGTGGGATCACGTGAACGCGGGTACTTCAGGTTCAGATGACTGGCGCAAACCAGTAGAAGCGTAAGCTTTGATTTGGGTGGCTGGCTGATGTTGCGTAAGCAAAGCCAATCCGGCCAGCCACCTTTTTTAGCCTTAAGCAAAGTGCATTCAATGAGTGTGACTTGCTTAAGGCTTTGCTGTTTCTAGTGTAAAGAGGATGGAAGATGGCCACGCTGAATTTTACGTTAAAGGTTGACGGGCTCGCCGACGATGCATTTGTAGTGCGAGAATACCACGGACAAGAATCCTTATCGGAGAGTGTGCTGGCTAATGGCGAGCCTTGTTATGGGTTTCGTTACCACATTGAGCTCGCAAGCCGTCAATCAACTTTGAGTGCAATCGATGTCGTCGACAAAACGGCTCAGCTAACGGTTTTTCGTAATGGCGGTGTGGTGCAGCGCGTGCATGGCATCGTGCGCCAGTTTAGTAAAGGCGATATTGGTCATCATCACACCTTTTACTCACTCACTTTAGTGCCTGCATTAGAGCGCTTGTCGCTGCGCCAAAATAGCCGCATCTTCCAGCTTAAAACCGTACCTGAAATTCTTTCCATTGTGCTGCAAGAGATGGGCATTGACGACTATGCCTTCGCACTTAAACGAGAATGTCTTCAGCGCGAATTCTGCGTACAGTACCGTGAAACCGATATCCACTTTTTACACCGCTTAGCTGCCGAAGAGGGCTTGGTCTATCACCTCCTGCATGAAGAAGGTAAACACACCCTCATTTTCAGTGACGACAGTCAAAGCTTAACGAAGCTCGATACGCCGATCCCTTACAATGTGCTGTCCGGTGGTATCGCTGATACACCTTACATTTCCAACTTAATCAGCCATACGCAATCGCAAGTGGCGGAAAGCCAATTGGCGGATTACAGCTTTAAAAAACCGACTTACGGTTTTAAGCAAAGTGCACTCGGCACCGCGATGGATTACCAGCAGACCCACTATGAACATTTTGATTTCCCGGGCCGATTTAAAGACGATGAGAGCGGTAAAGCGTTTAACCAAATTCGTTTAGAGTATCTAAGAAGGCAGGCGAGTACCGCACAAGGCCAAAGCAATGAAGCGCGTTTGCAAGCCGGAACCCTGTTTGATTTGGCCGAACATTTAGACGACAGCGTGAACCGAGATTGGGTTGTGGTGCAAGTAAACCATCAAGGCCAGCAGCCGCAAGCATTAGAAGAATCTGGCGGTAGCGGTGCAACAACCTACAGTAATCAATTTACCTTGATCCCGGCCGATGTAACGTGGCGTGCAACACCGCACACCAAGCCGCAAGTGGATGGCCCATGCATCGCCCATGTGGTTGGCCCCGATGGCGAAGAGATCTTCTGCGATGAGTATGGCCGCGTTAAACTGCATTTCCCATGGGACAGATATTCTAACGGCGATGAACACAGTTCATGTTGGGTGAGGGTGTCGCAAGGTTGGGCAGGCAGCCAATATGGCATGATGGCTATCCCAAGAATTGGCCATGAAGTGATAGTCGATTTTTTAAATGGCGATCCGGATCAACCCATCGTCACGGGCCGCGCTTATCACGCCACCAATAAAGCGCCCTACACACTGCCAGATAACAAAACTAAAACCGTACTGCGCAGTGAAACGCATCAAGGTGAAGGCTTTAATGAGCTGAGTTTTGAAGACCAAGCAGGGCAAGAGAAAATCTACCTACACGCGCAAAAAGACTATGAAGCACTAGTGCTTAATGATGCCACCACACACATCAAACACGATAAACACCTGACAGTGGATAACGACCAGTTCAGCCACATTAAAAATAACCAACACCTAACGGTCGAGGGCGAAAGCCGTCAGAAAATAGCGTTAGATCGTAGCCTTGAAGTGGGTGGTTCACTGCACCAAAAAATCGGTGGGAAAACGATTTTTGACTCAGGTAATGAAGTGCACCTTAAAGCAGGCAATAAGTTGGTATTAGATGCGGGTAATGAAATCACCATCAAAGCCGCGGGTAGTTTTATTAAAGTGGATGGCGGCGGTGTGCACCTAGTCGGGCCTGCGATCAACCTTAACTCCGGCGGCAGCGCAGGCAGCGGCTCGGGTTATGGCGGTGTTGTAGCGGCGTTGCCACAAGGGGTTGATGAAGCCAAAACGCCGCAAGAGATTGAGCTAGCAGCAGTAACTCCCACTCAGCAATCCATGTCACCTTTACTTAAGGCGCGACAAATTGAAGCACTCAAAGGTCCTGCACCTGTGTGTGAAGTGTGTGAAGAGGCAAAAAGTTTGTGATGCAGATGGAGATGATTACGGTTTTACCTGATACCGCTATTGCACCGAATAAAACGTTGTATCTATTGGTTGATGGAGCCCAGGTTGAACACATTGCCAAACAGTTGTATAGCTTGAGTGGAGAGTTAAATTTAGAGCCAATTTATCTCTATGAACCATACAACCAATTGATCGAGGTATCCCCGTATTTAGTGCAAGCAACTGACCCCGTAAAGCAATGGTTTTTCGATTTGAATAACACCCGAGTCGGTTATTTTTTCTCATCTTCATTACCACTGGATGATGTCGCAGAGAGCATAAGATGTCTGATTAAAGTACTTTCACCCTATGGTACATCGGTATTTTTGAAAATGGCCAATAGTGAATGTGCTTATGTCTTGCTGCAAACTCGAGTTGCTCGGTTATGGCAAGTGATGGAACAAGCTTGGCTCCCTACTAAAAGTGGCTGGGAGCTATTAAGCAAACCAGATTCTATACCCACTATTTCAGAAGGAATGTACAAATTGTCTGATGAACAGTGGCAGATGATGGGGCAGATTTCTTGGCGTAATACACTGGAAAATATTGTAGATCACATGTGTAAATGGTTTCCCGAAACAATTTCACAATATGCAGATATAGAGGAGTGGCTTAACCAACAAGCGCAAAATGCATATCAAATGGGTTTTAGTTCTGAACGAGACTTGTTGTTATTTTTTAATGTAATTGGGTTTCTTGGTATTGAGGCCATTGCGTCTCCAATTTATCCCGACATTTATCAGCTTATACACCAAACATCGCAGCAGACACCTTCGCAGCGTATCGAGCATGCTGCCTTACTCGCAGAGCAATACGCTCATCAATTTATTCAGGAGCAAAGACCGTGAGCTCACCTCTTCAAACCGCCATGTGTGGTGATACTAAAGATGCCCAAAGCCCCGTTGCTGTTTGTCCATTAACCATTGATAAAATTCAACTTATTCCAGTTAGATATGGGCTAGTAGAAACTCTTTCTGTTAAAGGTGTTGCTTCGCCTCCTTTCGAAACTAAGTCAAAACCTATCGGAGTTCGCCTACTTCGTGATGGTTGGTTATATATGTTGATTAAACAAGAGGAAGCGTGGCTACTTCATGAGTATCGCACCGAAGGTGGACAGATTACTACTTTGTTATGGCAAGACAGTGACGTTGATAAAGATGCCAGAACAACGACTGTTGGTGATGCTAATCTTGTGTTCAAAAAGACCGATATCCTTTATGCGTGCTACTCGGAAGTTCAATGGACAGCGAGAAAATGTTCACAAGTCATTAAGAATGATAAAGATAGAAAACGCTTTATGCAGCGAGTGAGCTTATCGCAGGCAAACCCGCTGACTGGTGGAGAAAATTTGTTGACGCCCAAACAAGCATCTTCACTGATTGCTGAATGTGCGGAAAAAGTAGTTTCACAGACGTCATTATTGAGTTACCAAACTTATCAATGGGAGCATAAACCACTTTACCGTCAAATCGACTTCACTGAGTTAAGTGCCAAAGTTCTACGCCAATATAGAAACGGCCATTTTTACCTTATCCTTAATGATGATATTGGTATCCTCAGAGACTTAGCTTCATATCAAGCACTGGTCGCAACATCACTAGAAGATTGGACGTCTGATGAGAAACGATATCAGCAGTTTGTCGAAGGATGTTATATTGAATCGCAAATCACTCTTTCTCCAGATAAAGTTGACCAACTCGCTGTTGCGATTGGTGACACTACCTTCATAAACGAGCTCAATAACAGTCAAAAGCAAGCAGTCGTTGAGTGGCTTGAATTTCAAGAAGAACGTGGTAGTAACCATGCTCGACTCAATGCGATAAAAAGGAATCAGCTAAAAGATGCTCTTGGTGCAGATCTTTGGAAGAAATATCAAGAATTAATCGGTGATATTGAAGATCAATACCAACGTCAAATGCATGGTATAAATAGTTTCAAGTTTTGGGATTCTAATGCGGGTACGCTTGGTATTTTGGATCTTATCAATGAAGATGAGATGAAAGCGTTTCTAAAACAAGAACGAGAAAAACTGGCTCACTGGCAAGTGTTACTAGAAAAAATCACCGAAGACAGAGTGGCATTATTTAGTCGTTTTTATCCAGCGGCTTGGTATTTTGATGCTACAAACGTTGAGAGCCTGCAAAATTTGCTCGCAGCCGAATACGCCTGCATTCAGGATATTTGCTGGAGTGAGACATCCAGTCAGCTCGTCGCTGACCAGTTGGATAAAATGCCTTGGATTGCCTACCGTGGTCTGTTTACCTTACCTGCCGAAAATTTCGACAAAATTACCCAGGAAATACAAAAGAAAATCAGCGAGCTGCAAAAGTTGGTTGCAGCTGAAGATGATCTTACAGCTATCAACACCATAGGCTTAGAGCTAAACGGCTTACTGGCTCAAGAATTTATAGGTCAAGACTGGGGCAGTCGGTTGATTTCACTGGATGAAGGCATGCGAGCTTTTGATTCTTTGATCGACGCCAGTTATGCCCAGGCGAATACGTTAGTACTCGCTAAAGCGACGTCGGAATTTCTGGAAGATGCTAATGCAAATAAACAGTTTGATCCTAAGAGGGTTTTTCGAGATCTTTCTGGAAGTGCTTGGTTGAATATGCTTAAAGCTTATCAGGTTAATGGAGTTTCCGTTGGGTTGGCCAATAAAGCAGAATTTGAAACTTTTGATATGCTGCGTAATCAAGTTGTAAATGTGCGTGAAGAAAATATCAGCTTAAAAAATAGGCTCCGGCAAGAACTGGTGAACTTACGTAAGCAAGGAAAATCAATTAATCAGTCTGCTTCGATATCTAAGATGCGTCAGGATTTGAAACGCAATCAGTCAAATCTGCTTATGATGGAAAATAAACTCGCAGAAGCCCTTTCACCTCTTGGGGATAGCCCTGCCAAAGTTGGCTATTACATCAAAGGGTTGTCTCCAGAAACACACGCAGATATGAAGCAGATGGCATCTGATCTGCACCAGTTGAAAACTAGAAGCGTCAATTTGGGTAAATATTCAGTGCGTATCAAGGCTGGAAAGTGGGATGTGCTGTCTTTTATACTGGTCTGTTTTTCCATCAGTAATGCTTATAAAGCATTGAGTAAAGATAATAGAACATTTCGAGCCGAGGTGACTGGTGCCTTGAGTGGTATTTTAGGTTTTGCGCAGGGGGTACGGGCTGCAACAGATATGGCTGCCATCAAGTTGGTCAGCAGTAAAGTGAGTCAACTTGTTTATGGTGCCAACCTTGGAAAATGGACGACATATCTTGGAGGTTCTGCTTACTTTTTTGGCATAATTAGTTCAACTCTAAAAGTTGCTTCTGCTTATGATGCATTCATACAAGGTGACAATAAAGCGGCAATCAGTTTAGTTGCAGAAGGAGCATTGGTTCGTGTTAATTATGTTGGCCTGAAAGAGAGCGGAAAGGTTGTTTATACAGTTTTTAAAGCAGATAAAGCTGTTCGCGCTGGTATCTGGGCAAGAAATGGCGCTAATTTGCTTTCACTAAGCATTCGTTTAACATTGATTGGTATTGCTCTTTCTGCCATACAGTTAGGGGCGACGGTGTGGTATAACCGCACTAATCTTTCTCAATACCTCACTTGGTTTGCAAACAGCCAGTGGGGTAAGTCGCCCTCGTCAAGTTCTCTTGAACAGAGTAACCTTCAGCTAGCAAGAATTTCAGCTAAGCCGAGTGTCGAAATCCGTGAGTTTGAGCAGGGTAAAGCTTTGATATTGAGCTTTCCTGGCATTAGTCTCGAAACATTGGATGATGTAGGTGTGATATTGTCGGCCTATTGGAAAACTAGCTTACGTGATAACAACTGGCAGCCATGGACCCAAGAGCTAGAACAACAATGGGTATGTTTAAGTGAGGCTCACGAGCCGTTAGTGATAGCACTACCTTTGTATAGTTCTGAAATCAATGCCGAGCACGGGATTGCCATTGAGTTGCACTATTTCCCGATGCCAGATACGTCAGAGAAAGATATTCTGCGTTTTCAAGCAGAAAGTTTTACCCGTGTTGGCCCACTTAGTGAAGTTGCGCTGTTTAAAGCGAGAAATATCACTGCTGGACATCTTGCCCCGTTAACTACCCAGCAAATTTATTGGAAAGTGACGTAATTATGTTTTGGAAAAAGAAGAGTCAAGATATTGATCTCAAAGAGTTTGAGCCCAAGGCTGGTTATACGCGCAAATTTTTAACCGGAGAGGCGGTGTTTTTTTCACCCAAACCGTTGCCTTCGGCCAGAATTGCCCAGGAGACAATAGTTCAGTCACCCGAGATTCTGGAAATTAATGATATCTATATGGATATTGGGCAACGCAATCAGGGTAAAGTCTGGCAAGTGCAAATGGTAAACACCATCATAGGATTCGGTGTCATAGTGATATTACTGATCAGTATATTGCTCGCATACCGAGATCTCGATGCTTATGGCTCTTTTTTAACAGCATTTATCCAAATATCGATTGAGGATTGGATGCCAATTACAATTGGTTTTGCGCTTGGAATCGTCGCAGGTTGGAGCTCAATTATCCAGACCTCTTTTGAATTTGCCCGTCAGCGCCCAATTCGGCTAAATCGACAACGCCGCGAGATTTGCTATTACTCTGATAAAGAGGAAAAACCGATTATTGCCCCATGGGAAGAGGTGGTATGTTGGGTGGCGTTGAATAGAGGCACCACTGGTAACAGTATGGTGACGCATTTCACTTTTGGTCTTGCTATTCCTACGCCAGATGGTAAGGATTACTGGACACTGCGACGCCCGATAGCCTCTGTAACTGATGGACAGCGTATGTGGGAGACGATGCGTATGTATATGGATGAGCCACTCACTCGACGCCCAGAGCCAAGTCCCTTTATCAAAGAGGATCGTGCCTATTTTGACAAGAGCCGTCGCGAGATGTGTGATAGATTTCAAAAAGGCCCCAAGTGTTGGTTTATTCTTAATTCTAACGCGCCTTGGGTGTCTTACGCCTCGATGTTTTTTTATTACTTATTTCATATTCTGAGTGGATGGAAGTTGCCTTATTGGGTATCTGAGTGGACGGATAATCTTGCAAAAGTTGACTTGCCAAAAGAGATTGATGAGTGGTCTAAGCCTATTCCTGAAAGTGAATGGGCTAAACCGAGTGAGGAATTATTGAGGCAACGCACAGCGATAGAAAAACACTATGAAGCGGGTGGTGGCATTATGGATTTTAATCAACCTACTCAATAACATCGCAACAAGCTTAATCAACGAATCTGATAAGGAGCAAATCAATGGCAAATGGTGCATTAGTAGGAGATATCGGATCCGATCATGATGGTTTTCCTCCTACGCCGATCACCGCTGGGTCACCGACGGTAAAAATTGATGGCAAAGCAGTGGCAAGGCAGGGCGACCCGCTAGAGCCTCATGATAAGCCGAAAAACCCAAGTCACCCACGTGCAATTAAAGGCGGCTCGGGTAGCGTTATGATTGATGGCAAGCCCGCCGCGCGAGTCGGCGATGCCGTTGACTGCGGTGGCGTAATTATTGGTGGTTCATCGGTCAATATTGGTTAAGGTTGTAGCCCATTTAATCAATAAAGCGGCGCTTCAAACCTTGAGTGCCGCTTTATTGTGTTAAGCGCAGCACCTTTAGCACCAGTGAGCCAGCGTTATTCCTCTTTATGAAAAGAAATTCTACGGACAGAAACGGAGCGAACAATGATCCGCCATATCTTATTAATCAAATTTAAACCACAAGCTCAGCCTGCCGACATCCAACAGCTCAAGTCGCTGTTTGAAGCCATGCCAGAGAAAATTGAGGGGGTCGCTGCTGTTGAGTGGGGCGTGAACGACAGCCCTGAAGGTAAAAACCAAGGTTATACTCACAGCGTTTTAATGACATTTACCGATGAGCAAGCACGCCAAAATTACCTACCTCATCCAGAGCATAACGTGCTAAAGGATGCCTTTCGTCCTTTGCTCGAAGAGATCATCGTTTTCGATTATTCGATTTAGTCACAAGCCAATAATCCTAGAGGCGCTCACCCCATGTTGGGTAGGATGGACTCTAGATTCTTTAGTTTGTTTGGCTTGAGTGTTAGCTAAGGGGTATTCATTTCGCCATGATGTACCACCAGAACAGTCGATATTTAGCCGTTAGTACATTCGATGGTACATTAAATCATTGATGTCACAAGAGACTATGAATGCTGAATAATTTGGTACGTATTGATTTAATTGGCTTTGTAGGTTTTGACGGATGTTATCGGAGAGAAAGTGGTGGCCCTCCCAGACTCAATTTAATGTTTTAACTTATTGTTAAATAATGTGATTTCTGGTTTGTATTTTATTCATTGGTACATTTGGTGGTACATCATAGCGAAACCAATAGCATCATTCTTTCAAAATCAGAGTGATTTACGAAAAATCTTGGCTAGATCACATTGCAATTAGCCTGAACCTAATCGCTCCACTGTTTTGGATGAAAGCGTAACTATGTTGTTCTGCCGCTTCATTGACTACAAAAGATGAACATATTTGCTTTCTTTAGGTAAAAAACGACTTGAACGATCATCTTGCTGTTCTTGCTGTTCTTGCTGTTCTTGCTGTTCTTGCTGTTCTTGGTGAGTTTGAGTTGCTTGAAGATTGCCGTTGGAATCTTGACCTACATTGCCTTCTTTAGCATCCTTTTGATTTGCTAGTTCCTTGTCTATCAATTCCTTAAGCTTGGCCTTAATCCCGTTCTTTGCACTATCTCCTGCAATCTCGATAAGCTTGGCCCAATCTGATTCGCTGAATGTCAGTGTTTTTTCTTCTTTAGTCGTCTTTGATACTTTACCATTTGCTTTATCTCTTTTTCTTCTATTGAATTTCTCGACCAATCTGTCTTCTAACTTTGTAAACGTGTTTGCTTCGGTCGTCGCACAAAGTACATCAAAAATACACATAATAGTTTGCTTCTGCTTATCGATATCCTCTGTTATGGATAACCCTGTGTATGGGTATTGTCTTGTTAAAGATAGGTAGTACCAATTGATTAACTCAGCATCATCTGTTTTAAATGCTTTTCTATCTGCATTTCTTTTAATGAAAACGGTTGTATATAAGCTTTCTACCTTCTTAAGTAAGCGGTATGTGCTTCGCTGTTCCTTTGGTAAGCTTGAGGTGATTATCACTTCTAGTGCACTAACAAGATTGTCGTAGGTTGAACCAGTCTTGTTTGGGCAGAAATCTGCTAGAGGCTTTAGGTAGTCGGTGTATCGAGGTAAGTATTTTTCCCCTGAAAGACTTTTTGATTTGGCTTCGAAAGAAAATGTAGTTGCAGGGTAGCTAAGCTCTATGTTGCCTGTGTTAACTATGGCCTGAACGATAACAACAAAAAAATAAAGGGCTCTTGGCTCGTTATTGAGCCATCCGATGTGATTGCTAAATTCATATTGGATTCCTCTTGATTGATCAAAAAGATCGTCAATACAATCGCCTAGTTCATATTCTTCTATCTCGGTTAAGTTTCCATTATCTAAGCTTTCTCTAGCTATTTTTAATTTTTTACTAATCAATTCCTTCAATGTTAATTCAAGGTTAGCTTTATTGTGATTATTAAAATTAGTAATTACATAGCTATATCCGGATTCTGATTCAATGATTCTAATATATCGTTTTAATTCATTTTCAGTTGATTTTTTTATTAATTCTAAATAGCGGTATGAACTCATTCTGAATCCTTGAGTAAGATTTTTGTGGGAATATTGT
>NZ_CAWNHY010000288.1:0-50139 GCF_963874335.1 Vibrio sp. V10_P2A27P122
TGTAGTGGCATAGTGAATTTGGTCACTTAGTTAGAGGTGATATCATCACCTCATAAGTTAACAGGTGACATTATGACAAAACGTACAAGACGACTATTTAGCTCAGAATTTAAGTTAGAAGCAGCGCAGCTAGTCTTAGACCAAAATTACTCAGTGACTGAAGCAGCCCAAGCCATGAATGTGGGCAAGTCCACGATGGATAAATGGGTTCGCCAGCTTAGAGAAGAACGCCAAGGGAAAACACCGAAAGCTTCACCTATGACCCCTGAGCAAATAGAAATTCGGGAATTGAAAAAGAAGCTAGCGCGCCTTGAAGAGCATAATGAAATACTAAAAAAAGCCACGGCTCTCTTGATGTCGGACTCACTGAACAATTCTTGATAATCAAGAAACTCAAGCAGAGCCACAGTGTAAAAATATTATGCGAAGTCTTCAATGTTCATCGAAGTAGTTATAACTATTGGCTTAAACGCCCAGCGTTAATTAATGCGGAAACAATAAAGCTGCGCAGCTTGATTAGCGAGGCTTACGCCGCAAGCAATGGCTCTGCGGGAGCGAGAACCATTGCAGATATAGTCACAAATCAGGGTGTAAAGCTGAGCCGATACCGAGCAACAAAGCTAATGAGAACTCTTGGTTTAGTGAGCTGCCAAGAACCAAAGCATCGTTACAGAAAGGCTTCACAAGAACATATTGACGTTCCAAATCACTTAAGTCGTCAATTTGCTGTTGCGGCTCCAAATGAAGTCTGGGCTGGCGATGTTACGTATATTTGGACAGGTAATCGGTGGATGTATTTAGCGGTCGTTATCGATCTTTTTGCCCGCAAAGTGATCGGTTGGTCAATGTCTTTGTCGCCTGATAGTCGGTTGACAGGTAAAGCGCTGTCTATGGCCTATGAATCTCGCGGAAAGCCAAAAGGTGTCATGTTCCATAGCGATCAAGGCAGT
Organism: Vibrio sp. V10_P2A27P122; assembly: GCF_963874335.1. Classification (NCBI taxonomy): domain Bacteria; kingdom Pseudomonadati; phylum Pseudomonadota; class Gammaproteobacteria; order Vibrionales; family Vibrionaceae; genus Vibrio; species Vibrio sp. V10_P2A27P122. The sequence continues at coordinate 951 of NZ_CAWNHY010000288.1, forward strand.
CATTATACTAGCCGTAAATACCGTCAATTACTGTGGCGCTTTCAAATAAAACAGAGTTTATCTCGCCGAGGAAACTGTTGGGATAATGCGCCGATAGAGCGCTTCTTTAGAAGTCTGAAGACGGAATGGGTGCCAACTGTGGGCTATCGTAGCTTCGCTGAGGCTCAACAAGAGATCACCCGCTACATTATCGGATATTACTGCCAACTCAGGCCACATCAGTATAACGGTGGTCTAACTCCCAATGAATCAGAACGATTATATTGGGAAAACTCTAAAACCGTGGCCAATTTTAGTTGACCACTACAAATATTTCATTTACGCCCAAAGAATCATATTCAAACATCTGGCACATCTAAATGGTACAAATATACTTGATATTCAGGTGGTTGCTGCACTTCAGGATCTTCTGCCACCTCTAGTTCTCTCAAAACATAGGGAACCAAGGCATGTCGTGTTGTCACTCTCCGTCCTATAGCTCCATTAAAAAGCTCATCTCGAATAAGTTTTTCTTGAGTCGTTGATAATGACGGGTGCGCTCGAATTTCCAAAGATACAATCTTCTCCCAACTAGTATCTGATGGAGCTTTAGATTTCTTAACTCCCCCTTCAACTAACCATACCCGTGCGAGGTTAAAATCTCGATACTCTGTCGTATGTTCATCGAATGCACGGACATGCCATCGTCTTCCTGCAAAAACAAAAGCATGTGGATGAATTATCCGTTCAATACCATCTGGATGGTTCATTGAGCGGTATAGAATTTTTACAGCTTCTTTCTTCTTCATTGCGGAATGAATTGTACGAAACAATTCTGGAGAAGTATCCGTAAAGTCATTCTGTGTGTACTCAACATTGACGCTACTGGGAGTTGTTCGAGTCAACTGAAAATATCGATCAATAGTAAGATGTGCGCATTCTGGAACAAATCTCTCAGTCGGTAAATATTGACCACGCCCAAAGCCTTCCTTCTTCATCACGTTATCGGGAAAAGTCTCTCTGTACGATGTAAGAATGCGCGAGGCCTGTACATTGGTGATATTAAATTTCTCCCGTAACTGCTGATTGGTTATCAAACCTTCATAAGCGAGTACCATTTCAATGTATTCAAATTGTTGTTGAGTACGTGCATCAAATCTCATAAATCATTCTAGACAACCAGTTAACATTGATGTTAACTTAACATTAATGTTAACTGATCGTCTACGAAAATATGGTGATGAATGGATAAGGATACCAACAACCTCTTTGATAGAGTCCCAGAACATATTTTTCGGCCACTTGGTGGACACGAACATGCTAGGCGAAATTGGTCGTTACTAGAGCATTTATATGAGGACTTTTTTGCTCCTGAAGCTTCACCCCCAGAAAGTGAAGGCTGGACACAAAAAAGTATAATCACCTCCATCGAACGCTTTCTAATTCGTTGGGATGACTTACATGAAACAACCTTGGAAGAAGTGAAAACACCACTTAATGTCCGAGCACATGATGCACTTACCAGCTTTCTTGACAGTGGTTGGCTCAGCATAGAGCGAGTGGGGTTTACACAATTTGTTCAAATGCGTCCAACTGTCCAAAACTTATTTGAACTTTTAAAAACATTCGCAGAACAGGGACCAGAATTTATAGGTGGGCGAGTTCAATCTATCCACAACAATTTGCTACAGACACATTCTAATCCAGAGAAAAACGCGGCGGTATTCCAAGTTGCCGCAAAGGAATGTTCAGCTCTTCTACGAATGCTAAACACAACTTGTATGAGAGTACGAGAAGCAAGTAACCATCTACGAGAACAAGAATCAGCCCATTTGTTTCTGGAAAAATTTTTTGGGGACTATATTTCTAGCTTGTATATTGGAGACTACTCAGATCTATTTTCTCGTAACCATCCCTTGGCTTCTCGCTGGGACATCATCGATCTCGCTTGTCAAATTACAGAGCATCCACAAAGTAGGCTCCAGTTACGTCAATGGTATAGAAAAAATTTACGATGCCGCTCAGATGAAGAGGCTGACATGCTAATAGATCATGATGCCGAACGAGTTTTAGCTCTGCGTGAAGTTGATCGATTGTTGTCAAGATTAAAAGAAGCCGTAACCCGAGCTAATGAACAAGCCTTAGGATATTTAGAATACAAAGTACGCTCTCAAGGAAATTTCAGTTTAAAAATAGATCAAGCTATTCAGTCGATAATTAGAACAGCCCAATCCCATAAAAATGAACATTCTATACAACTTCCTACAGGATGGTCACAAGGGCTGCTCTTTAGTGAAGATGCACTCAAAATGCCGATGAAGAAAAAGAGGAAACTAAAAGGAGCAATAATAAAAGAATATCAACTTTCATCAGAGGAAAAAGCAAGACGATTGATCCGCCAAATAATGAAAGGGAACCGTGAAGTATCTGAGAAAAGAATAATTCAATATGTTGAACGTCATATAGCTCCAGGGAGTGTACTAGAAAGCCGTGATATGAGCGTCAATTCAATTAACGACCTATGTATTCTTGCAGCGTTCACTCGGTTTGGGCTGATCGCGGAGCGTGATAAAAAAAATATGAAGGCAGGCATTCGGCGTCCTAAGTTGTATCAAGAACTTAATAAGCACCTAGACATTAGGCTAACTGGAGAGTTTTTTGAAAACGAATATCTTATAGCACCAGCAGTAAGAATTCATCGACTTATTGAAGGAGGAACGCACAATGCCAACTAGTTGGAAACGTATTGCAGAACAAAGTAAATTTGCTAATGAACGAGACTTTCAGAGAGCAGCTCAACGATTAATTTTCGAGCAAATAATATATCAAGCAAATCCACGGCAGCGAGCGGACTACGACCTCATAGCTAGTTATGAAAATGAATTTTCTGAGGCACTAGACCTTTTGGGCTGCCGACTTGATCTGAATACTCAAGAAAGATATATAGCCGCAATTCCTATAATGTCTGAAATCAGTAAAGTCCCTCTGATGCACACATTATTGGCATTAGTACTACGCAAGCTCTATGACCACCATATGCACCGCGGCATGCTTAACGCAAGTATTGCAGGTGTTAGTTTGGCAGAGCTTGAAGCGGCATTTAAAGAATCTACAGGGCGGGATTTACCAATGAAACCACAATCAGAATTACAGGGAATGTTGGACTCTATGAAAAGATGGGGCATTGCTCGTCTTATTAAAAGTGAAAATTTAGGTGACGCTGATTGGTTTGTAGAAATCCTCCCAGGGATTCAAAGTCTCATTAATGAACAAACCGTCTTACAACTCAAAATTAACGCGGAAATGCTTTATGAACCCTCGGATTACAAAAAATACGGTGAAAACCTGAAAGAGGTAAGCTTATGAAGCAATTGAAACGCATTACCTTAGTCCAATTTTATCTTCATGAAGCAGTCGATATAGAAATTGACGGAGCAACAGCTTTCTTAGGGCCAAATGGCTCGGGAAAATCTTCGACATTAGACGCTATTCAGATAGCCATGTTAGGCGGTAATCAGCAATATACTCGCTTCAACTCGCAATCAGTGTCGACCAAGCAAAAGCGCAGTCTCACGAGCTATTGCCTTGGAATGCTCCGCAACCCTGATAAAGACAGTGACATTATTGGCAGAGCGAGAGATGAAGCACGAACCTACATTATACTAGTGTTTCAAGATGAAAAAGGCAACGAAACCATATCTGCGGGGATATGTATAGAAGCGGATGCAAGTACAAATGAACATGAAATAAAAGGCCTTTTCGTTCTTCCTGGTCAAGATCTGAAAGCTAATGATTGTATTGTTTACGATGGCAATGAACGGCGACCTATATCATTTGCTGAATTTCGAGAGCTCGCACGTGAACAAGCAAAAAAAATAGGAAGGACACCAATTTTCACCGAAAAATCAAACGAGTACGTTCAAGAGCTTCTTTATGCTCTTAATGGTGAACGAATGCCAAACACCCGACGTTTTATGTCTTCCTTTGTGAAATCAATGACATTAAAAAACGTAGATTCTATAGATCAATTTGTGCGCGACTATGTTGTAGAGCCTAACCCTGTTGATATTACGACCTTTCGCAAGCAAGTTGAACAATTTGTTGCGCTTCGAGACCTCGTTTTAAGAACGAGAGCCAGAATATCAAAACTCGAAGCTATACTGTCTAACTTTAAGAGAGCACATCAAGCAGAGAAAAGGATAGCAACACTTCAAGCAATTGAGGCCATTTTCAATGTTGAATGGATAGCAGAACGAATTGATAAATTAGATACAGAAATAGAATCGCTAGAGTACAATAAAGAGTCAGCCGAAAGAATCGCTATTTCTACTAAGAGTGAATGCGAAGATAAACAAAACGAAATAACACGACTTACTGTGAACTTAGAAACAGACAAAAACGAACAATTAAGAATAAGGTTAAACGAACAAATAGAATCTCAAAAGCAAATTATTAATGCCTATCAACAGCCAGAAATATCTCGAGCTAATCGAGTAATAGTTGCATTAAAGGCTGTAATAAATGACGGCAATTTTGCATGCTTAAAGAGTGAGATATCTAATACTATCAAAAACCTCGAACAAGCGAGGGAACATGAAAACCCCAGAGTCAGTACCATACGTACACTTGGTTCTATAAAAAACGAACTATTTCAGATCCATGATTTTTCAAAATCAAAATTATTAGATCTTCAAAATAAGTATAGTGAAATAAACAATGAATACAACGCCACTAAGCGTAGGATTTCTGCTGCAACTCAAACTGGTCGAATGTTGAATGATGGAGCGACTTTACTTTTAGAAATCGTCAATCGAAGTGGTATGAAAGCACAACCTCTTTCAGCACTAATTGACATCATCAATCCTATTTGGGCACCAGCCTTAGAGTCCTATTTGGGTAATGATTGTGATGCCTTAGTTATAACAGAGGGAGATACTAGAAAGGCTGTAAAACTTTTACGAGAAGCTAAGCGCCAAGGTGTAAAAATAAATGGTGCAGCCATCATTCAGCCTAACCACCTTCGTGATGTTAATCTTCATGCCAAAAGAAATGAATTTGCTGTTAGTGTTATTGAAGCAAATAATGAAACAGCTCTGCGTTTTATTACTCAAAAGCTGGGTAACCTACGCCTAGTTGATACAGAATTAGAGCTAGAAACATATTCGAAGGCGATAACTCCAGATGGTATGTTAAGTCAGGGAGGACTAACCAAGTCAATTCGACTTGTGCCGACTAGTGAGCTACGAATAGGGAAAGTGATACAGGATACCTCGTATCTATCACGCTATATGGCTGATTTAAAGAGAGACTTAACGAACTTAGATATACAGATTAATCGTATCGAACAGCTAGATAGTGCTTTTAAAACTAATACGAATGACGATGATCAAGATGTAAAAGCAAAACTACTGGTTGCTAATGAATTGATTCAAAATGCTACTCAACAGCTATCACAGTTAGATCTATCCAATCTCGAAGAATATCGAAAGCAACTAGATAACACAATCAAAGAATATAAAGACTTAGAGGAGAGATATCGAAAAAATGACCGACTTGCAGCCGAATTAAAGGAAAAGATAAGTACCTCACTTATGTCAAAGAGTAGACTCAAAGAGCAGCTAATCTCGATATCGGCAGAAGAAAAAGTCAAACTCTCAGATCCTCTTGTTGACTATGAATTACTGGATAACATGAAAGAGGAAATTGAAAGAAATGAGTCTCTATATGAGTCTCGCCTTAAAGAGGTGGAAAATAAAATCGGACATCATCGTCCTCGTTTAGATCGAGCTTTAGAAACAGCAACAGATGAACTTAGTGGCTACATACGAGAAGAAAGACTTGATGTCAAAGTAACAGACATGAACTGGCACGATCGCTGTGATTGGACTGAAAGGGAGAAAGAAAAACTCTCAAGTACGGAACTACACCGATATGAGAAAGAAGCCGAACTCGCTCGTCAAGCTTCAGAAGAAACTTTGCGAACTGATATAGCGATGTCACTTCATGATCGAATTAAAGAAATGGAGTTAGAGCGCCAAGAACGAAACAAGATATTGGAAAGTTGTCCATCTTTTACTGGTGGAGAGAAATACAAATTTACAACAGCTGTTGTGCCTAAATACTCAGCACTGATCAACCACATTAAAACGTTAGCACGTGATAACAATAATTTATCACTTTTTGCAGAAAACCCTGATGATATAAATGAAACACTTAGTGATCTAGTTGAGGCTGCTATCAATTCAGGCAATGCCAGTGGAGTTTTAGATTATAGGCAATTCTATACATTTGACCTTGATATTCTAGTCAATGGCAAAAGAGTTGACCGAATGAGCAATAGACAAGGTGCTGGATCAAATGGAGAACATATTGCTCCTATGTACGTCGCAGCGGGTGCAGCCTTAGCTAAAGCTTATCGACTAGGCACTCCTAGAAAAAACAAAAGAGGTATAGGACTTATCTGCTTAGATGAAGCTTTTCATGGTATGGATACCATTAATGCAATAGCTACCGCTCGCTTTCTAAGAAGCATAGGTTTACAACTGATAATGGCAGGTCCAGAACTTGAGCGCACTAAACTTGCGCCAATCACTCAAACTATTTATGACCTAGATAGAGAAGGACTAGATTTACAGATGGTGAGAACAAAATTCAAAGATGCCGCCAATAGATTAATGGTAAGTGATATACCTGAGGAAAACCCTAGCATTATGGACTTGGCATATAAACAGCTCGGGCTTGAGCCTCCTGCAGAAAACCATCCGGAAACAATGGAAGAACAATAATGAAATGCACAGGCTCAGAATCATGCGATATAAGCGTACGTCGCCTAATAAACAGAGCAGCTAGAAATATTTTTGCAGACGGAACTTTAAAGGTAACAGAGAATAAGTATACCGTTAGCTTACCAGCTACAAGTTCAAGTTTACCCGAATACTACAATCTTGAACGGTTTGCTGACCGAGATGAGTATCATGGTCGCCTTCAGATTTATATTACCCTTGGTGCGATAGAGGCAGTTTGGGATCTAGGTGCAGGTGAAAACGGACAACTAAAGAGAATATCTCTACTCAATCCCATAGCCGCGTCTAATCTACTTTGTGAGAGACTACCTTGGGAGATAACTTTGCAGGCAATTGATGATTTAAATTCCACAGGAAAAAGCAGCCTGCCACGTGTTGACCACATCATTAATGGCTGGAAACATGGAAAATCTCCCTCTGGTATTTCACCTGACAACTCTAGGCAACTGATCGATAGTCTAAAGGTCATAGATGCATCTCAGAATGCTTCAAAAGCTGGTAAAGATATATTGCTGAGAAGGCTAAGTGTGCAATTGTTTAATGATAGCAAGCGTATCGAATCTCTTTCGCACATATTATCTTTTCTACTTGAGATTGAAAAGGAAGATGTTTTTTCTAATCTAGGCTTGGTAAAACACCCTCAACCAATGCTTATAAGTAGTTCCTCAAGCTGCCAAGTTTTAGTCAGCGGTATATTATATCCTCTAGCTTTTCCATACAGTGGCTTCCGACCCGATACTATTGAAGGAGTAATAAAAGCAGGTTGTAAAATCAAACAGATACTCACTATTGAAAATTTAGCGAGCTTCAATGAAGCCTCAGAAGATAAAGAAAAGCCCGAAAATTTATTAGTAATATACTTAGCTGGCAATCCTACTCCCTCTTTTTTAGAGGCGTACAAACGAATATTAGAGACTTTGCACCCAGAGAAAATTTCACATTGGGGTGATATAGATGTTGGTGGATACAGAATTGCAGCGAGGTTAGATGATTATATTAAACCTTTAGGATATAGGCTAAGTCTTTGGAAAATGAATCCTCAAGAAGTTGCATTAGAACAACAAGAAACAGTTCCAACAAGAAAACAAAAAGACGCGATACTTATTTGCAAAAAGCACGAATGGTTAAACGAATCTGAAGGACTAATAAACAACCCTGTATTTAAAGAGCAAGAATTCATTGAATGGGAAGCACCTGAGATTAAAGGAAATATTTAAGAAGTCAATAAATATGCATTTAAAACGCAGTTATTGCTGAGTTATTAATAAATAATTAACCACATTAAGAACAACTTGCTATCAATTTTCAGTATAACTATTTACTGTTAAGTCTTACTATTTATTGTAATTGATATTTGTGGATTGGGTGAATGTACTTGTAAACAGGCTTGATGCATATCTGAAAACTGCGTTACAGGTTTACTTTGACAATGAATTGCAGTGCAAGGTTTTTAACCGGAATGGAAGACTAGGACTACTAACAATGCCTTTCTTAATCAGCCTGTCCTTATTCTGTCTTCGACACATGTTTGGCATTAGGAAATCTAACGAAAATTATCGGTGTGAGACTGATGTAATTTCCTTTCGCCAACAAGAAATGAGGCAAAAACAGTTTTAGCTTAGCTGCCCCCGACTGACTTGATATAGCCCAAAAGCGATCAATCTTTATTGTAAATGATCAGATTTTATTCGAACTGAAGAGACTTGATTGTCCTTCGGCAGGTGTGACGGGCAAAAATTTTGTCGCCGTGAGCAATAAATTGCCCACGCGAGCAATTTATTGCTTGAGTGTTTGCTGGGTTTTTCTAACCACTTGATATATAGCTCTTTTTGATTTGGCATTTCTTTTGCGTAGCGAAGCATCAAACTGTGCGATGTGGTTCACATCGCTTTGATTCACTCAATAAGGATTAAGTCATGCCAACTCCATGTTATATCTCTATCGAAGGCGAAACACAGGGCCTCATCACTGCTGGCGCTCTTTCTACTGACTCTATCGGCGATGCGTTCGTTGAAGGTCATGAAGACCAAATGTTGGTTCAAATGTTTGACCATACTGTGACTGTACCGACCGACCCACAATCGGGTCAGCCTTCAGGTCAACGTGTGCACAAACCATTCAAATTCACCGTCGCGCTCAACAAAGCGGTTCCTCTGCTTTATAACGCCCTCTCTTCGGGTGAGAAGATGAAATCGGTTGAGCTAAAATGGTACCGTACCTCTATCGAAGGTAAGCAAGAGAACTTCTTCACGACCAAACTCGAAAGCGCGTCTATCGTGGACATTCATTGCGAAATGCCACACTGCCAAGACTCAAAAAATGCTGATTTTACGCAAAACGTTACGGTTTCTATGTCTTACCGTAAAATCCTGTGGGATCACGTGAACGCGGGTACTTCAGGCTCGGATGACTGGCGCAAACCAGTAGAAGCGTAAGCTTTGATTTGGGTGGCTGGCTGATGTTGCGTAAGCAAAGCCAATCGAGTCAGCCACCTTTTTTAGCCTTAAGCAAAGTGCATTCAATGAGTGTGACTTGCTTAAGGCTTTGCTGTTTCTAGTGTAAAGAGGATGGAAGATGGCCACGCTGAATTTTACGTTAAAGGTTGATGGACTCGCAGAGGATGTGTTTGTAGTGCGAGACTATCAAGGTCAGGAGTCGTTATCGGACACGCGACAGGTCAATGGTGAGCCTTGTTATGGGTTTCGTTATCACATTGAGCTGGCGAGTCGTCAATCCACGCTCAGTGCGATGGACGTGGTGGATAAAAACGCCCAGCTTACGGTTATCCGTAATGGTCAGGTGGTTCAGTACGTGCATGGCATTGTTCGCCATTTTGGTATCGGAGATACCGGTCACAGCCACACCCACTATTCGCTGACTTTAGTCCCTGCATTAGAGCGGTTATCACTGCGCCATAACAGCCGTATTTTCCAGCTTAAAACGGTGCCTGAAATCCTTTCCGTTTTACTCGAAGAGATGGGCATCAGTGATTACGCCTTTTCACTCAAACGCGAGTGTGCTCAGCGTGAATTTTGTGTTCAGTACCGTGAAACCGACCTTGATTTCTTGCATCGCTTAGCCGCCGAAGAGGGGTTGGTGTATCACTTTGTTCATCAGGCTGGTAAGCACACGTTGTTTTTCAGTGATGACAGCCAAAGCTTAAGCAAACTCGATAGCCCGGTGCCTTGGAATGCTCTGTCTGGAGGGGTAGCCGACACACCTTATGTGTCCAAGTGGGCTCAACATACTCAATCGCATGTGGCGCAGAGCCAATTAGCCGATTACAGCTTTAAAAAACCCGCTTACAGTTTCAGTCAAAACGCTAGTGGTACGGAGATGAATTACCAACAGCCGAACTATGAGCATTTTGATTTCCCCGGCCGCTTTAAAGACGATGTGAGCGGTAAGGCGTTCAATCAAATTCGTTTAGAGTATTTACGCCGTGAAGCGCACACCGCGCAAGGCGCCAGTAATGAGCCTCGTTTACGCGCAGGGACAAAGTTTGACCTCATCGACCACTTGGACCCGCGCTTTAACCGTGATTGGGTCGTTGTGAGCATTGTCCATACAGGGAGCCAGCCTCAAGCCCTCGAAGAATCGGGGGGCAGTGGCGCGACGACCTACTCCAACCATTTCACCGTGATACCCGCTCATGTGACGTGGCGAGCCACGCCGCACCCCAAACCACAAGTGGATGGCCCGTGCATGGCGAAAGTGGTTGGCCCAGACGGTGAGGAAATCTTTTGTGATGAGCATGGCCGGGTCAAGCTGCATTTTCCATGGGACAGAGAGTCTGAGGGGAATGAGCTAAGCTCATGCTGGGTGCGCGTGTCTCAAGGATGGGCGGGAGGACAATATGGCATGATGGCCATTCCTCGTATTGGTCATGAAGTGATTGTGTCTTTTCTTCATGGCGACCCAGACCAACCGATTGTCACTGGGCGCACGTACCACGCGACCAATACGTCGCCTTACGTCTTGCCCGACCATAAAACCAAAACCGTGTTGCGCACGCAAACCCACCAAGGCGAAGGGTTTAATGAACTGAGCTTTGAAGACCAAGCAGGGCAAGAATTGGTATATGTGCACGCGCAAAAAGATATGCAAGTGAAGGTCGAGAACTCTCATCATGCCCGCATCAACTATGACCAGAGTGTGAGTATTGGTCATGATGAAATGCATGTCGTCGCTAATGACCGCAAGCTCACGGTGGATGGCTCACAAAACCAGGTTACAAAAGGTAACTATCTCTCTGATACTAAAGGGGATAAACACGAATCGATTGGCGGTGATTTGGCACGCAAAATTGCGGGTGCCATCGGGGTCAGTGCCGACGGCGACATTACGATAAAAAGTGGCAGCAAAATTACCCTACAAGTTGGCGGAAGTTTTGTTGTGATTGATGCCAGTGGCGTCGCGATAGATGGTGGTACCATCTTGATTAAATCGGGAGGCTCACCCGGCTCACTAGCCCTTCCTTCAAGCGCGGAGGTTTTAGAAGCGGCCGCCTCAGCTGGGAGCGCTTTTGTCGCTAACTGCCCGGAGATGAGCTGATGCGTCATTTAGTCAATTATGCCGTAGTGGATCGAGCCGTGGCTCCTGAGTTTATTGCCGAAGTAAAAAAGTCGAATAACGAGCATTGGTGTTTATTTCCAGAGCCAATCGAAGAAGACTTTGCCCTAGTGGCTCCTTTTCTGGTGCTCATGACCCCAGAGCTTACCGCGCAGCTCACCACGAAAAATGCCCCTTGGGGATTTTTCCTTCAATCAGATCATGACCACAAGACGCTTCGCGCTCATCTTCGTCGTCTGATGAATATTGAGATCCTACAGACCAAAGAGCGGCTATTTTTTCGTTACTACGATCCACGAGTGCTATGGGCTGTCCTCGATGGATTTGAGCCACTCTGGCTAAACCACTTCCTCGGCCCGATACAGAGCGTTCATACTACATTCCCACAACAACGTGCGTCAGACTTCGAGCCATTGCTGACACCCTATCGCCGATTTGGGTATGAAACATTCACACCGTTTCCCATCGAGCACACTCACTACCAAGCTATCCTTGCTCAGTGTGAGCAAAACTTGGTCGATGAAGTTGCCAGCATTGTTGGCGATACGAACAAAGTTTTTAGCGAAGCGCTGGTCAACCAATTGATTGAATGGGAGATCTCCCTTCCAACTCACATCAAAAGGGTTGCACAGTGGTGTTCAGATGAGAAAATTACTAGCCTGCTTAACTTTCCCAAGCCGTGGCAAACACTTTTGTCGAACACTCAATATCCAGCGGATTACCGAATCATGCGTCTTCAGTCTGAAGTAAGGACAACTCATGTCATGTAAACACCCGGCAGGTGTTGCCTGCCGCTGTAATCGAAAAGGCGATTGTTTAGTTCGCTACCAAATCACTAGCGATGCGGGCCTTTTTGAGTTTAAAAATGGCGATGTTGGCACTCGTACCGTCAAACTCGTGGATAAAGGGGAAGGCACTTCCGTTAATATTGCGATTGAAGGGAGCTGTGTCAATCATCTCTCTTCCTGCCCTACGGGGTACTTAAGCGATAACATCGCGTATTCTGAAGCGCTGTCGGCTTCACAATGTAAAAATCACACCTTGTATTATCGCGCGATACCCAGTGAAAGAATGGGGTTACTTGGGGCGATACAAAATTTACTGTCTGAAAACAAAGCCACCGCATTGAGCCATACCCGTTATAAAGTGTGTATCACGCAATGCGCCGGAAAACCGCAAACCGAGCAGACACTGTGGCTTTCTCCACCTATTAGTTATCTTTTGGGGCCAATCCCCAATGACACCTTTATTGATGTGTATCCGCAGCTCACGCTGAAACCGAAGTTGACGTTGGCAGGAAAACACATCAAGAAAAGCATCTCAGATGAAGACCGACACAAAGCGTATCAGTACAAAGAGAGTACGGGGCAACTTGATGGTCTCAGTATTCCAACAAAGGAAATTGAAAAAGGCTTTTCTCTGTCAGGGAGTTTGTCCATCAATGAAGGGAGCCAAATCACTCAGTATGGGGTGGGTTATACCCATACGGACTCTAATATCCCGGGTAAGCCCAGTACACGTGATTTAGACACGGAATTTGAGGGCATCAAAAAGAAAATGAAGCTCGTGAAAGCGGCGACCCAGATGGTGGAGCAGATACAATCGGGTCTTTATACGGAAAAGGCAAGCAAAGGTGAGGTGAAGTTGTATCATTTCGATTTTCAGCCGCCCTCCTTAAGCCTTGAAGGGGAGCAGACCGTTAAAGTGGCCAATAATGGGTTGGATGTCGACGGAAAGGTGACACTGGGTTTGGATCCCCTGATTGGCTTTGAGTTGAAGCTTGATATGCTGATGGCCGCGGCCATGTATTTTAAATTGGGCAACGTTGTGCAAACGGTGCGGGAGAAAGCCGCAGAGTTGGAGCAACGAGTCAAAGAAGGGAAAGCCGGAGCCTATGCCGGAGCCGAGTTTGATATCACGCTAAAAGCGGCGTTGAGCGCGAAAGGCAGCATTCAGTATACACCACAGAAAGCGCCGACTTACGATTTTGAAGCCGAAGTGGAAATGCCGATCAAGGGTGATTTGAATGCTCGCAGCGGCCTTCGTGTTTGGATGATGGAAGGTGCGTTTAATGTAAATGTAGGAAGCAATGTCAATGCCAAGGGGATGCTGGCGTTAACGACAGAGACGAAAGACCCAAACGCTCGGGTTGAGTTGGTGTTTTATCATGGTGGGATCTGGGCGGAAGTTTTGCTCGAAACCTCGACGGATATAAATACAAATTATGCTGATTCATCAAATGGCGATGTCGGATGGGATGGCCTACAAACAAAAAATAAGGTGAAATCAGACGCTATTCCCCAAAAACACCGATGGGATTGGGTTGATGCTATGGATAAACAACATTCACCGTATCGTGTTACGGTAATTGGTTAAATCGAGGAAAAAATGAAAGTATACCTTTTGGCCGCATGTATAGCCTTACTTACTGCCTGTTCGGGAGACAATGAATTAATGAGTATTAGAGAGCAAGTGTCTACAGTCGATATTAGCATTGAGAATGAGGGGCAAAAGCCCGAGGTGATATACACCACTAATATCCGAGCGCAAACCGTATACTGCCTTGGTCTATTTAATGAAATGAAAATGCTGGACAACTTAAAGACCCGTACTGGTACTTTTTCATCAGGTTTTAACCCCACCGCTTATTTACAGCCTGGAGAAAATACACTGGAATTAGTTGTTGCTCCTATCGGTGTTTATGACGATGATTATACTTATCATGGCGATAACCAGTGTGAAATGACGCTATACGGTGCTTTCCCTAATGGAGAGAAGGAGGAAATGTCCTCTTTGCATATCACCATCGAAGAGGGAAAACCAACCTCTAAGGCGTCGAAAACCTATCCGGCTAATCACCGAACACCTTTGGGTGATGTGGACGGGATCGTTAAAGGTTACACCAATCAATTCTCTCGCCCTGTTAACATTAAAACCATTCCTCGCTGGCGTTGGGTTGATGCGACGCCTATTCGAGAAGATAACCCAGAGCAGATGAAGCAGTTGTACCGCGCTTACAGTAACTTGATTGAGTTGATGGAAAAGCGCGATTTTGAAGGGTTAAAAATGGCTTGGTCTTTAGCCATGCGTGAAAAAGCAAAAGCCGATGGGTATTTCGCCAAACCGGAAGATTTCTATGATGCTGTTGGGTTTGAAGATACCTTTGATAAATGGTCAGATGCGGCTGTTAGGCCCCGCGAAGACTGGAGCGAATATAAGCTTGAATCGCATATGGATGGACGTCTTGTACGATTAAAGGATAAACGCAGTCTTTCTCCATTGAGAATTCGTTCAGTTAAAGAAGATCAAGGTTTTTCTGTCCTCCCTTATTTTTCGATGATCGATGGACGAGTCGTCGTATCACGTTAGGAGATAATGATGCCCGGTGCCGCAAGATTAGGTGATATAGGCTCAGAGCATGATTGCTTCCCGCCAACGCCGATTATTTCTGCCAGTAGTGGCGTGTTTATTAATGGTCAACCCGCGGTGCGTCAAGGCGATGCACTGCAAGATCATGGCTGCCCATGCTCTGAAAAACCCCACGGTAGCCACCCACGCAGTATTTCTGGTGGTTCAAGTGGGGTTCTGATTGATGGCAAACCCGCCGCCCGTTTAGGCGATGCTATTGATTGTGGAGGCACTATTGCCTCTGCATCATCGGATGTGATGATTGGGTAAGGAAATAACGGTCAGCCAAAGCTGACCGTTTTACTAAGTGTTACGTGAATTGATTGACGTTATTGTAGAACGTCGCAACGAAACCAGTTGATCCTTTAGCTCTTGATTAAATCGCTCGAGCTCTTCGGTACGTGATAGCGCTTTTCTCAATAAATCATTAAGGTGGTGATGCTCCGCAGCCATTTGGTGGACTTGCAGCGTGAGTTGTTCCATCGCCGAACGATATTTTTCTTTGATCCGTTTTTCATTTTTTAATGTCTCATGAAGGCGTTGATTATCGCTTTTATTCGTACTTTTCTCTTTGCTGGTTTGCTTACGTTTAATTTGCTTCACTTTTTCAACAAATTCAGGGTAGTAATACCCACTGCCATTGCCTAAATTTGCCTCTTCCTCAATAGCTCGAATACTCAGTTTTCTCGTCACCAGTACCCGTTTCGGTTTGCCTTGAATCAAACGATGAAGAGCGGCATCCAGTGCCAGCAATGTCTGTTCCTTTTTACTCATACAGCGACGACCTCAATGGCATGTTGGTAAGCGGTGTATTCAATACTAAAATCGTTCATCACGAGCTCGGCGGCGCGAATTTGTGTTATGCAGTGTGCATAGACGGATGGGGACACGGCTAAATGATGATGAAGATAGTGTGTTAAATCTAGATGGCGAGATTGCCACCATAGCGCATTGTCTCGATCAATAATGCTACTTCCACTGGAGCAGTCAACGCAAAATGCCGGATTGACAGCCCCATCCATATCGCAATGGTAGCCATTTTTACAATAGCTATGAAACGTACCATGTAGCGTTAGTCTTTTTTCTTTAACCGCCTTGTAAATCACCTCCCAACTGCTGTAAATGTGAGGCAATCCTTCTTTACGCATGGCAACAATCGCTTTGCCATGAGCCCCTGATAAGTCGGTATCTTGTTGGGTCCATTCAAAAAACTTATTCGCACTGGCTTCAATCTGGGTCGAATCAAGTAACTGTTGTAACTCTTCGTCAATCTCGATATTTTGAATGCGGCTGGCCACGCCGCCCGCGCAATACCAATCGGTCATTTGCAGATATAAGTGTTTAAATTGTTGTTTTAGGGCGATGGTATTCCCCAAACGGTGTTTGATTGTGAAAAAGGCGAGGGTTCGCCTAAATTGATGCGTGTTGAGATGCCAAGGTTTACCTTGATGAATGTATTTATGGATACTTTCTGTGCTGTTTGGATTACAGGTCACACATTCTTGGTAGTCTTCTTGGGTTACTGTAATATTGAAATGACGGACAAATCTTTGCAAACGTACGTTCCAATCACTGATAAGAACCGGTTTTTTTGATCGTGCTCCTCGGTTGAACCAAAGAATATCCAGTGGGCGAGTGCTCTGTTGGTTGTACTCCAGCCTCCATGCCTCGGTTAGGACGGTGACTAGTTGAATCGCTTTTTCAACGATGGGAGCGGTGACCCATGTGGCTTTCTTTTGCCCTAATTTGAAGGTGCGAGATTGCAACATGTGGAAAGTGGTGCCATCAAACTCAGTATTGAAATAGCTGTTAGGGGTCAGCTCGGTTAATTCAGAGACTCGCATTCCAGAGAAAGCCCCACAACAAATAAAACAAGCGGTGATCAGTTGACCGTAATATCGTCGCCAATCATTTCCATTGATGTCACGGGGCATATAAGCAGGTAAACCTTGCAGTAATTCCCCAATCTCGTTAGGTGTCGCTTTATGTATCTCTTGTGCGTATTGATGGCGATTCATGATCTCGCCTTGTGTATTGGTTAGAAAGTTCCATCGCCCTTCATTCACGTTATTTTGGACGATAGTTCGACCCGCAATATAGTTGTCATGTAGCTGTTGCTCAATCTGCGCTAATGAGTGACGGCTGTCCCAAGCTTGCTCAACTAACTCAATGGCTTTGCCAAAAATTTCATCCGCGATACGTTGTGGAATGGCTAAAGTTTGGGACTTCTGTAATTTATTTTTTGCACATAAATCTTGAGCCAATTTGTTTGATGACACTTTATCTAAACCAAAGTGGATCCCTAACCATTTTTCCAGTTTTAAGGCGCTATTGATGCCAGTGAAAATTTGTTCAAGCGTACTTAACGATAAGGCTTGGTTGCTGAGGTGGCTTTCAAATTTCTGCCATATGGTTCGATTGCTCAACGCAGCAAGTGAGTGAAAACCATGCTCCAGCAGGAAATTGTAGACCGCTTTCATTTTGGTGACACGGGTACAGATAGTTGACAGTTTTGCCCCAGTACTTTGCGAGCCACTTTTGTGAAATATCCAACCATAAGTCAGCAATTTCATTTCTAATAAGAGGCTTGGAGAGACGCTAAATTTATCGAAATTTAGGCAGGTGGCTTGGGAGCGGCTTTGTGCAAAGTAAGGACTTAGATCCCATTTGTTATCACCAAATATTGTGACTACCAAATTGTTTTTATCTGAGCAGACGACCACCGCGTTTAAGTTATCGAGATCTCCCTGTTTCACTAATTCAATCACGTTAATGCGGCTCATACTTAAAGAGACGGTATCAATAAAATCGACTTGAAACTCAGCGCCTAACGGTTGGTTTGAATGGTTCATGCGGTTTTTCCTTGTAACAAAATGACGGAGGTGATGTCTTTCCATAATGTGTGCCGACCTTCAATCATTAGCTTATCTTGTGCTTGCAATAAAATGGGTCGCTTAATGTTGGGTAAAATACGTTTTTCGATAAAGTGGATGACTTCACCAAAGTTTTTGTGGAAATGATGAGAGTCGAGATGAAAGTAACGTGACTCTTCGAGCGCTTCTTTGAAGGACAGCAGGCACCAAATATCTTCGGTTGATTGCACGATGACTTGATGCTCACAACCAAAACACTTCAGTAGTTCAGCGCAAGCCAAGCGCTCGCCATCTGATAGGTGATGTCGTTGTGCTCTGCGACTAAAGGCTTCAGATTGCACGTGAAAGGGTTGTTTGCAGTGGCTCCCATGAGCCGATACAGAGGTCGGTAAGGTTTGAGTGAGCCATTCCTCGTAAGTGAGGACCTGAATATTAAACGTCTCCATCACCTGAGATTTCGCCACGGAGAGGCTAACCTTATGCTTGGCTTGATGGGCTCGTATGGCAATGGTTTCTTGCATCATGGCATTGTTGTCGTGATGATTCCCGGTGGAATAATGCCTACGTATGGTTGAGGGGGTGTTATCGAGTAATTCAGAGGCCGCAATATCGCCTAGCCGCAGTTGGGTCATTAAGCTGCCCGTTTCTCTAAAGCGGGAAATGACTGGGCGCAGCTCTCGCCCTCGATTGTCGACTAATGCAAACCACTTTCTAAGAATGGACACATTAAAATCTCTGAAATGATAAGGAGTGATCGTCTTATGGTGTCCGTTAATCACCGTCTGAAGTAATAAGGCTTCGGGTTGAGGATCGACAGCTTGAGAGACTTTCAATAACGTATCAAAGAAATCAAGGCAGTATTTGGGTATGTTCAGTTTATGCTCCCCAATCTCGACGGTGAGCGTTTTAAAAGCCCGTCGTTTAAAGGCTGGCATGCTATACCAAACGTCACCTAAAGGTTGACTGGCGACAGAGGGGCGCTTTAGTTGTAGGAGTGTTGAAGTATTACAGAAAGTGTAATACGCCAATAAGTAAGTCGCCGCGACCATGAGCCGAGTTATCCCCGTGCGTATTGGAAACGATTGGCCTTTCCATTGAAAGTTCATCGTCGGTGAGTGTTTCTTGGACTTCAGATGAAGCTCCGGATTGTCAAGAAACTGGACTGATAATTGCTTGAAAATTGCTCGCAGTAGTGGAAGTAATTGTTTCAAATCTGATTGGCTATAAGCTTCAAAGGATTCGGTATCATCACAATTGACCACTGGCAGTTCATCAAACCAAGTCATTGGATGATCGAGGAACCGGCATAACGTGGTGACTTGTGTCCGTATTTGCTTATAAGTACTCTTTTTTATCTGCCCTTTTAAAAGCTGCATGTAAATACTCATGCAGTAGTTTTGTACCGATTCGCCATTGAAGGTTGAGCAATAATGCTTGTCACACCATTGAATGTATTCTTTTAATTGATAAAACAGCCCGTCGCGAGTTGAGACCGCTCGATGGTCTATTTTCATGCTATTCATGATGGCAAAAGCGAGGGCGTTTCGATCCGCAAGTATTTCAGTGCCTTGCTTTATCTTCTTGGTTACGGGGAAATGGCGGTAACGGACGCGATTGAAATCCCACCGATAAAGACGGCCATGCTGATCTGGCACCTCTATCATCAGCTCTGGCTGCCAATCGTGAAGTTGTATGAGATTATTATTCATTATGAGCCTCACTATCCGCCGTTAAAGCGTCATGCATAAGAGTATCTAGCATCGAAAACTTATCTCGCAGGGCTTCTTTCCGTTTTAGATAACGGATGTATTTCCAAGTGGTTGATTCATGGTTATGCCCCATCCAGCCCATAAGACAATCGAGGGCTTCACTGCTATTCAGTCCCGAGGTCAGTAGGTCCCCCAATCGGTATGTCCCATAAGTACTGCGTAAATCATGGAATTTATGATTGAACCCCGGCTCTGACTTTTGCAGCACTTTTCTAAATTCACACCACCTAACTCCAAGGACTTTGGCTGTGAGGGGATTACCTTGCTCGCTGATAAAGAGAGGCGGATGTTGAGTGGTGTGTGTTAGGGGGATGGTCAGACGATCTGTGACCGATAATTTGTTGTCCATTTTTATCTGCCGCTTTAAGCGCCTTTCACTGATGCTGTAATCTTGTAGCATCTTAAGTAGTGAGGATGAGATCTCGATTTTGCGTTCTTTATCAAATTTGGTTTTTACACCATTTGATGGGCCAATCGGTAAATAATAGCGTTGGCGAGAGTCTGTGATCGGAAAGGCTTGATCTATAGCGGTGAGTGTTAATGAACACACTTCATTAACGCGTAGCCCAGTTTGAATGGCAAGTCTGCATTGCAGTTGAAACTCTACCGACTGATATCGGAGGTGATTTGAGACCAACTGAAGTGATTCTCGGCTTAATGGCAGGAGAGTTCGTACTTGTGAGGAGTGAGCGTGTTTGGGGACTCGTATCCGTAAATCGCTGGTTTGCACAATCAGCTTTGGCTTAAGGTGAGCCAATTTATCCTGTCGATTGATCGTGGTGTATTCGATTCGAAAAGGGGCTTTTTTTTCTTGCACAACGAGATAGGTTTCATAGATGGCCCAGAGATAAAATTGAACCACATGATTCATGTAACAGTTTGCCGTTGAATAGGCCATGTTGCCATCTTGAACTTTAAGCAGTAAATAATGACGAAATTGGTAGGTGGGTTTTAGCCTATCGATAGGTGGGATATTGTCCCAAGTTAGTTGAGACTCTTCTAAGAATGACCAATAGCATAAGATCGCTCTTGCTGAAGAGTTCAAACACTTGAGTCTTTTTACGGTTTTTAGATCAAAAAACCATGAGTTGGCAACAGCAATGAATTTGCCGTGGTGATCGTACAATGTGGGTAATGGTCCAATGTTATATCCATGTGGATGTAAAGTGATTGGGCCATTCCTACTATGAGAAATTTGTGTATCAGTAAATACGTTTGAAGATTGGATGATTGTTGCCATTTGTACTCCATAGCGGTAATTAATAAAAACAGGCTGCATTGAGAGCGAATCGTCAAATGTGCAGCCTGAAGTAGATTAATTTCCAGAGTTACAAATGTGTAGCAGTAGAGTTTCTACACTAACGTGTAAGAGTAACAAACTCTTCACTACCCGTTGGGTGTATTGCCACAACTGAATCAAAATCGGCTTTGGTTGCGCCCATTTTCATGGCTACGCCAAAGCCTTGAATCATTTCATCAACCGCAAAACCGATGCCGTGTAGGCCAACAACGGTTTCTTCAGGGCCAGCGCATACTAGTTTCATTTTGCATGGTTGACGGTGAGAGGTGACGGCGGTGTACATGGCCGTGAAGCTAGAGGTATACACTTTGACATTCTCTTCGCCATATTGCGCTTGGGCTTCTTGCGTGGTGAGGCCAATTGTGCCGATTGGCGGATGGCTAAAGACCACGGTCGGGACCAGTTTGTAATCCATCTTCGCATCGGTTTTGCCATTAAACAGGCGCTCTGAAAGTTGACGGCCTGCTTTGACGGCAACAGGTGTGAGTTCAATACCGCCTTCCATGATATCGCCGACACAGTAAATGCCCGCGACGTTGGTTTGCTGGTACTCATCAACCTTAATATAGCCTTGTGCATTGGTTGCCACACCCGTTGCTGCTAGGTTTATCGCATCGGTTGCTGGGTGGCGGCCGATTGCCCAAATGAGCGTATCAACGTTTTGGCTTTGGCCATTTTCAAGGTGTAGAGTCAGGCTGCCATCGGCTTCTTTGATCACTTCTTTTGGCACTGAATGAGTATGTAATGTTGGGCCTTCCGCCGCCATGACTTCAGTGAGTGTTTCGATGATCATGGGATCAAAGCTGCGCAGTGGTGATTCTTTGCGCACGTAAAGGTGCGTTTCAGTGCCGAGTGCGTTGAGTACGCCCGCGATTTCAACCGCAATATAACCTGCGCCCACAACCGCGACGCGTTTAGGCTGTTCGGTCAAGTCAAAGAAACCATTGGAATCAATGCCGTATTGTGCCCCTGGGATCGCCGGAATCGTTGGGCGTCCGCCAACGGCAATCAGAATATGGTCTGCTGTGTAGTGTTCACCGTTTACTTCTACGGTTTTTGCATCAACGAAGCGTGCAAAACCGCGGATCACTTCCACTTTATTATTGCCCAATACGCGGTCGTATGATTGATGAATACGGCCAATATACGCTTGGCGGCTCTCAATCAGTTTTGACCAATCCAATCCTTTGACATCGACATCGAAGCCGTAATCTTTGGCATAAAGGTGCATTGCTTCAGCAATTTGCGCGCCATGCCACATCACTTTTTTCGGAACACAACCGACGTTGACACAAGTGCCGCCAAGGTCTTTGGCTTCAATCAGTGCGACTTTCGCACCATACATTGCCGCGCGGTTCGCTGAAGCGATACCACCAGAGCCACCACCGATACAGATATAATCAAAATGCGTTGTCATTACTTTCTCCATTATTCTTTTTTCATCCTATTTGACCTTGGTTTTGTACGGTGTTGGCAACCATAGCAAGGCGAAAAAGGTTCTCTACTTCTTTGATAGATTGGGTCAGTTTATTCTGGTACAACCCATTCGACTTTAAAATGACCGGTTACCGGGGCAATCGCTTGCTGAAGAAACGGTAAAATTTCCTGCATTTGCCCTTCCAGTGTCCACGGTGGGTTAATCACTATCATGCCTGAAGCGGTCATGCCACGTTCATGGGTGTCTGGCGACACGCCCAATTCAATTTGTAAGATTTTGCGAATACCGAGGCTTGCCAGCCCTTCAAGCAAGTCATCAATGGTGTCGCGATTCACTACGGGATACCAAATGGCGTAGATACCCGTCGCCCAGCGCTTATAACTTTGGGCAATGGCTCTTACGACATCGCTGTACTCTTTGGCCAATTCGTAAGGGGGATCGATCAACACTAAGCCGCGACGCTCTTTCGGTGGCAGGCTACCGATTAAGCGTTGGAAACCATCTTCTTTGTAAATCGATACCTGACGATCTCGGTGGAACTCTTGCTCGAGCAAAGGGTAATCGCTCGGATGCAATTCAGTGAGCACCATACGATCCTGCGCGCGTAGATGAGCACGCGCTACGCGCGGTGAGCCGGGGTAGTAGCGTAACTCTTCGCTTTCATTGAGTGCTTTTACTGCCTCAAGGTAGCTTTGAATGGCGGGTGGCGTTACATTTTGTTGCCAAATACGAGCAATCCCTTGTTTATATTCACCGGTTTTTTCTGACCATTCATGGGTCAAGTCATAACGGCCCACGCCAGAGTGGGTGTCATGATAAACAAAAGGCTTCTCTTTTTGCTGTAATGCATTGAGGATAAGGCTTTGTACAATATGCTTTAATACATCCGCGTGGTTGCCCGCGTGAAAACTGTGGCGATAACTTAGCAAAATAGGCTCTCAAAACACCCCAAATGGAGTGTGTTTCATCAATCAAACGTATTGGCTGATTATACGCCACTATTGAAAATTGCTGAACCTACCTATATTTACTATTTCAGATAAACAAAATCGACGGTTACCGTGAAACAATCAGTGACTGTTGCAGAGAAATGCATCAACGTGCAGGCGCGTCTTAACTTAAAAGGAATGTTTTATGTCTAATCCACTTCTCACTTTCACGGATTTACCGCCGTTTTCCGCCATTAAGCCAGAGCATGTGAAGCCTGCGGTTGAGAAAGCGATAGAAGATTGCCGCACCGAAATTGAAAAACGCCTTGCTGGCAATAGCACCCCAACGTGGGAAAACTTGATTGCACCCATTGAAGAGGTGGATGATCGCTTAAGCCGCATTTGGTCGCCAGTGAGCCACCTTAATTCCGTGCTCAATAGCGATGAAATGCGTGATGCGTACGAAAGCTGTTTGCCGCTGCTGTCTGAATACGGCACTTGGGTTGGGCAACATAAAGGCCTGTTTGAAGCCTATAAGAGCATGAAAGCCAGCGATACTTTTTCCTCGCTCTCTCAAGCGCAGCAAAAAACCATCAATGATGCACTGCGTGATTTTGAGCTATCGGGTATCGGCTTGCCATTGGCAGAGCAAAAACGGTACGGCGAGATCAGTAAACGTCAATCTGAGTTGGGTTCTAAGTTCTCTAATAACGTACTGGATGCCACGATGGGCTGGACCAAGCACATTACCGACGCCAATCAATTAGCGGGCATGCCAGAATCGGCGTTGGCAGCTGCACAAGCGGCGGCGCAAGCCAAAGAGCTCGATGGTTATTTATTAACGCTCGACATTCCTTCTTATCTGCCAGTGATGACTTATTGTGATAACCAAGCTCTGCGCAAAGAGCTTTATGAAGCGTATGTTACGCGTGCCTCGGATCGCGGGCCAAATGCGGGCAAGTGGGATAACAGCGAAATCATCGCTGAGAAGCTCAAACTGCGTCATGAAATAGCCCGTATGCTCGGTTTTAATACCTACAGTGAAAAATCACTGGCGACCAAAATGGCGCAAACGCCCGATCAAGTGTTAGGGTTTTTAAATGATTTAGCCACCAAAGTGAAACCGCAAGGTGAGCGTGAAGTAGAAGAGTTGCGTCAATTTGCGCAGCAAGAGTTTGGCGTGACCACGCTAGAGTTGTGGGATATCGCTTACTACAGCGAAAAACAGAAACAGCACTTGTTTGATATTTCAGATGAAGAGCTGCGCCCTTATTTCCCAGAGTCGAAAGTGGTGAGCGGCCTATTTGAAGTGCTCAACCGCGTATTTGGCATGAGCGTCAAAGAGCGCTCTGGGGTTGATACTTGGCATCCATCGGTGCGTTTTTTCGATATTTTTGATGCGAAAGGATCACTGCGTGGCAGCTTCTATCTCGACCTGTATGCACGCGAACATAAGCGTGGCGGCGCGTGGATGGATGATTGCCGTGGCCGCCGTATCACTCAAAATGGCGAGCTACAAACACCAGTGGCTTATTTGACCTGTAACTTTAATCGCCCAATCGGTGATAAACCTGCGTTATTTACTCATGATGAAGTGGTCACTTTGTTCCATGAGTTTGGACACGGGATCCATCACATGTTGACTCAAGTTGAAGTGGGTGCGGTATCTGGCATCAATGGTGTACCGTGGGATGCGGTTGAACTGCCAAGTCAGTTCCTTGAAAATTGGTGCTGGGAAGAAGAGGCGTTAGCGTTTATTTCAGGTCATTACGAAACGGGTGAACCGCTACCGAAAGAAATGCTCGATAAAATGCTCGCGGCGAAAAACTTCCAGTCAGCGATGTTTATTTTGCGCCAACTTGAATTTGGTTTGTTCGATTTCACCTTGCACACCACTTACGATCCCGAAGTAGGCCCGCAAGTGTTGGAAACTCTCGCCCAAGTGAAAAAGAAAGTGGCCGTGTTACCAAGCCTTGAATGGAACCGTTTCTCACACAGCTTTAGCCACATCTTTGCTGGCGGTTACAGCGCAGGTTACTACAGCTACTTATGGGCAGAAGTGCTTTCGGCGGATGCGTTTTCTCGCTTTGAGGAAGAGGGGATTTTTAACCCGCAGACTGGGCAAAGTTTCTTGAACAACATCCTTGAAATGGGTGGTAGTGAAGAGCCGATGGAGTTATTTAAACGCTTTAGAGGCCGCGAGCCGCAAATTGATGCGTTGCTGCGTCATGCGGGGATCGCCGCGTAGTCACGCGCTTAAAATGCGATGAAGCTCGAATTAGCCCACCTTTGCGGTGGGCTTTTCATTTTTGAATACCCAGAAAAATGTGATAGAGACGAGCATCTTGCCGCGATTTGAGGTTATAATCTGGGCAATTATGTATAAATAACCAGTAGCTTAGCCATGATGGATCCTTCTCTCTTACTCGACGGTCTCAACGATAAACAGCGCGAAGCGGTTGCCGCGCCTTTAGAAAACTTGCTGGTGCTTGCCGGAGCGGGGAGTGGTAAAACCCGAGTATTGGTGCATCGCATTGCTTGGCTTATCTCGGTTGAAAACGCCTCGCCTTTTTCAATCATGTCGGTGACTTTTACCAACAAAGCGGCGGCGGAAATGCGTGGCCGAATTGAAGAGTTGATGATGGGCAGTGCATCGGGCATGTGGAATGGTACCTTCCACGGTATTTGCCACCGTATTTTACGCGCTCACTATCTTGACGCTCGCCTGCCTGAGGATTTTCAGATCCTCGATTCTGAAGATCAACTGCGTTTGCTGCGTCGTTTAATCAAAGCACAAAACCTAGATGAGAAGCAGTGGCCTACGCGCCAGGTGTGCTGGTGGATTAACGGTAAAAAAGATGAAGGTCTTCGTCCGAAGCACATCGATGCGTACCGCGATCCCGTGACTCAAACCTATTTGCAGCTTTATTCCGCGTACCAAGAGGCGTGCGATCGCGCAGGTTTGGTTGATTTTGCCGAAATTTTGCTGCGTTGCCACGAGATGTTGCGTGATAAGCAGCACATTCGTGAACATTATCAAGCGCGCTTTAAACACATCTTGGTCGACGAATTTCAAGACACCAATAACATCCAATACGCGTGGCTGCGCATGATGGCTGGGTGCGATTGCCACGTGATGATCGTCGGTGATGATGATCAGTCCATTTATGGCTGGCGTGGTGCCAAAATTGAAAACCTCGAAAAATTCACGCAGGAATTTCCGAGCGTTAATACCATTCGTTTAGAGCAAAACTACCGTTCAACCAAAACCATTTTGCAAGCCTCGAACGCACTGATCGCGAACAACACCGAACGAATGGGTAAAGAGCTCTGGACAGATGGCAGCGAAGGCGAGCCAATTTCTATCTATTCGGCCTACAACGATCTTGATGAGGCGCGTTTTACCGTCAATAAAATCAAAGAGTGGCGAGATAAAGGTGGCGCATTAGAGGATTGTGCGATGCTTTATCGCAACAACGCCCAATCTCGTGTTTTGGAAGAAGCCTTGATTCAAGCAGGCTTGCCCTATCGCATCTACGGCGGCATGCGCTTCTTCGAGCGCCAAGAGATCAAAGATGCGTTAAGTTACTTGCGTTTGATGTCTAACCGCAATGATGATTCGGCCTTTGAGCGAGTCGTAAATACGCCACCGCGTGGCTTGGGTGATAAAACGCTGGAAACCATTCGTTTTGCGGCGCGAGATCGCGGTTGTACCTTGTGGCAAGCGAGCCTTGTGCTGTTGGAAGAAAAAGTGCTCACAGGACGTGCGGCAAGCGCATTAAGCCGGTTTATTGAGCTGGTCAATGCCCTTGAAGATGATAGCGCTGAGATGCCGTTACACAGTCAAACCGACCATGTAATCAAAACATCAGGTTTGTTTGAGATGTATCAGCTTGAAAAGGGTGAAAAGTCTAAAGCCAGAATTGAAAACTTGGAAGAGCTAGTCACCGCAACACGCCAATTTGAAAAGCCAGAAGAAGCGGATGAGATGAGCATGTTGACGGCCTTTTTAACCCACGCAGCGCTGGAAGCGGGCGAAGGGCAGGCTGACGAGTTTGATGATGCCGTACAGTTAATGACACTGCACAGCGCGAAAGGGTTAGAGTTCCCGTTGGTGTTTATGGTTGGCGTTGAAGAGGGCATGTTCCCCAGCCAAATGTCGGCCGAAGAAGCGGGGCGATTGGAAGAGGAGCGCCGTTTGTGTTACGTCGGAATGACGCGCGCCATGCAAAAGCTCTACATTACTTACGCTGAAATTCGCCGTTTATACGGTCAGGATAAATACCATAAGCCGTCACGCTTTATCCGTGAGCTGCCAGAAAACTGCCTTGATGAAGTGCGCATGAAAGCGCAAGTGAGCCGACCAAGCAGTGCTGGGCGTTTTAGTCAAACAGCGGTCAAAGAGAACTTTAACGAGACGGGCTTTAGTTTGGGCGCACGCGTGAAACACCCTATTTTTGGTGAAGGCACCATCATTAATTTCGAAGGTAGTGGCCCGCAAAGTCGAGTGCAAGTCGCTTTTAACGGTGAAGGCATTAAATGGCTAGTGACTGCTTATGCCAAGCTAGAGAAACTATGATCTTCCTTGTACAAAGAAAGGGTACTTTTCTTTGCTGAGATGGTTGGATTGTTCTCCTCCCCCTTTGAGGGGGAGGCAGGGAGGGGGTGTTTATGGCGTTGTTTAAACCAAATACCTAACCTAGCCGTTCAAGATATGAAAGCTGGATAACTCATATGCTTATCCGATCCAAAAGAAAAACCCCGAGGGCTTGCGCCCTGCGGGGTTATAGTCTTACTTGCAGCAATCCAGCTACGAAAGTGCTCCATGCATCAAATCCATGATAGTGGCTGAATTCCGTCAGCTTAATCCGTTCTTCGCCTTCCTAGCGGTGTCCTTGGTGACTTCCTAGTCTGCTAACCATCCACGTTAGCGCGCTTCACTTGTTCCTTGAGCGGTGTCCTTTACATCATCCTGATGTTCAGTCCTTGCCTCGTCCAGAGGTGTCCATTGTCTTTCCTTAGTAGTAACCATCCTAGCTACTATTGCGTCCATTCAATGTCCAATTTGCTTTCCGTGCCGACCATTCATCCTGAGCAGTCGTCTCTTCATCCTGAAGATGACCAATCCGTGGTGCTTTCCTGTTCCGTGTCAGAATCCTTCCGACAAGGTTCATATTACCCATCTCTAATTTATCGGCAATGCTAGAGAAACGCTTTTTCCGCAAAGGGTTTCTCTAGCTGGTTATTATTTTATTTAAAATCAAGTGTTTAGGTTTTTTGGTGTTGATTTTCCTACTCAAAAAGCGATATTTGCTCACTCGTTTGTAAGAGATCTCGCACAAAAATGGGCGCGAATCGCTGCATCAATGGCTAAGG
Source organism: Vibrio sp. V10_P2A27P122 (assembly GCF_963874335.1). Lineage (NCBI taxonomy): Bacteria > Pseudomonadati > Pseudomonadota > Gammaproteobacteria > Vibrionales > Vibrionaceae > Vibrio > Vibrio sp. V10_P2A27P122. The sequence goes on from NZ_CAWNHY010000288.1 coordinate 29,398, forward strand.
CTAAGCAGCGCTTGCAATAAAATAAGTCCACCGATGAGCGTAAAAATGATGCCACATACCGCATCAATATACACAGTGAGTGATTGCAAACGTTTTTGTAGGCGGGCGGTGGAGAGCATCCACGCCAAGGTTGAGAACCACATAAAAGAGAGCCCCCAAAGAATCAGCAAGGCGATACCTTTACCTGAAAAGGACATCCCCACAGGCACTAAACTCGACATTAAGCTGATAAAAAAGACCAAAGCTTTTGGATTAAAAATATTGGTGATAAAACCGCGGGAAAAGGCTTGGCGTTGATTTTCGATCAGCTTGTAGCGCTCATTGTTGACTCCGACAGCTTGTGGCGATCGCCAGGTGGTGTAGATGGATTTGAGTGCGCCCAAGCCTAAATAGAATAAATACCCCCCGCCGGCCAGTTGCACCATCGCAAACAGTGCGGGTTGTTGATGCACCAAATAGCTTATCCCTGTGAGGCTAAGCAATGAGTGAATGACAATGCCACATGATAACCCTAGCGCAATAAAAACTCCGGTTCTGCGACCGTAACGGGTGGCATTTTGTACCACCAGTGCCACATCTGGGCCGGGGCTTAATAATGCCATAAAATGTACGCCAGCCAATGTGGCCAATATGGAAAGTTCGTTCATGTATTCTCCTCATGTTTTACGGTGAGTATGCGTGGAGAAAACGTGCTTGCCTTGTAAATTTCTGACAGTTTGGTTAGTAAAGTGTGCGATTGATGGCGGAGGGTGGCAGGCCAAAGGTTGCTTTGAACGCCTTACTGAAATGGGCTTGATCATAAAAACCGACTTGATAGGCGACTTCAGTGCTAGAGGTGCCGGTTTTCAACAATTTCATCGCTTGCTCTAAACGTAAACGCAATAACCACGCATAAGGTGTGATGCCCGTTTGCGCCTTGAAATGGCGCTGAAACTGAGTGGGTGAAAGCTGGCAAAGCTGAGCGAGTTGTTCAAGGCGGATTGGTTGGTCGAGTTGACTGAGTACCCACTCTTTCAGCGTGGCGAGGTTGCGCTGGCCGAGCGGTTTAACCTCCGGCAGTTTCAAGTGGCTATAGCGTTCAAGCAAAGGTGTGAACCCTTGGTAGGGTAAGCAATCTTTAGCGAGTTGACTGAGCTTATCCTGCTTCATGGTGTGATGAAGTTGCAGCAGTGAGCAAAAAAGTGGCGCGTCATCGACTATTAACTGCTCAAAACCCAGCACTTGTTCAATCTGCTTGGCTTCTAAGGTTTGCTGTAGCCAAGTAGGTTCAATAGCAAACACTTGCACTTGGTAGCCAGAGCCATTGTGCGCTTGCCCATCGTGCAGTTCATCTGGCGACATCAGAACTACGCCGCCCCGTTGTACCTGATGCCAAGCGCCTTGGTGGTAGAAGCGCTGCGTTCCTTGAGTGATAAGGCCAATATGAATATCAAGATGGTAGTGGCGATCAAACGCAAACTGACGATAGTCTGCATCAATCAGACCGATCGCAGGATAGGCCGTTTGGCTGTAGCTCACTTTATCCATAGAGACCAAAATTTAGGGTTGAATAATGCAAGCTTAGCCAGCCATGTCGCCACTGTCTTGTAAAAAATGATCACAGTGCCCTCGATCGCTTTGACGAACGAGGGGAATAAACAATCCTAATTAAACGGATGCCCGTTGAGCGCGTCGCGCGGTTCGGCCTGTTTTTAAACCATCAAAACTGAACAGCAACAATGCAGCCCAAATAAAGGCAAAAGTAATGGCTTTATCACTAGAAAAGGCTTCACCGTAAACCAAGACAGCGAGCAAAAACATCAAGCTTGGGCCGATGTATTGGAAGAAACCCAGCGTTGAAAGTTTTAAACGCGTTGCTGCTCCTGTGAAACAAAGCAAAGGCAAGGTCGTGATGACGCCAGCTGCGATCAGCAGTAGGTTGAGGTTAAGCGGATTGAGCGCCATATCTGAAGTTGGCGAGCTGGCGATAAACAATAGATAAATCAACGCCGCGGGCAACATCACTAAGGTTTCGATAAACAAACCTGTTTGTGCATCAACCGCCACTTTTTTACGCAGTAAGCCATACAAGCCAAAAGTGGTCGCCAAAGCGATGGCGACCACAGGAATCGAACCAAACACAATTAACTGAATGGCCACACCAATGGTGGCTAGCGCTACCGCGACCCACTGCAGTTTGCGTAATCGCTCACCAAGAAAAAGCATGCCGAGCACCACATTGAGCAGTGGGTTAATGTAATAACCTAAACTGGCATCTAACATATGATTAGCATTGATCGCCCAGATGAAAATTAACCAGTTCACCGCAACCAGACAAGCAGTGGTCATTAGATAGATCATCTTTGATTTATGAGTAATCACACTGCGTACACTACGCCAGTTGCGGCCAAAATGAAGTAGTGCTGCTAACAAGAAAAACGACCACACTACGCGGTGAGTGAGGATCTCAAGTGCAGGAACATTGTTGATTGCTTTAAAATAGATCGGTGCGATGCCCCACATAGTGTAAGCACCAATAGCGAGTAAAACGCCTTGTCTGGAGCGTTGTTGTTCTTCTGCGGTCATGATGAATTCTCAAAGGAGTGAAGTGCTGAGCCAGCGAAACGATTCGACAGTATATACTGTTCCTCAAGTAAGTTGCAGCTTTGTTAATCGACCGCCTACTCGGGAGTTTGAGTGGCGAATAATGGCCGAGAATCAAGTGATTCGCTTTACCGCTACATTTTGCGGTTTTATTCACCATCGAACCCCACTACAATAAGACGCTTTGCGGTATAGCGGTTGCTCTACCCCTTTTGTTCACCCTTGGAAATTTCATGACCGCAACGTTAATGGCTCAACAAACCGATCCTCAACCTGAGACACCGCACAGTATTTTACAGACTGTGTTCGGTTATCAGTCGTTTCGTGTCGGCCAGCAAGAGGTGATTGACGCTTCGTTAGCGGGGCAAGATAGCTTAGTTATCATGCCAACGGGTGGGGGGAAATCGCTCTGTTATCAGATCCCTGCGTTAGTCAAAGAGGGCATCACTTTAGTCATCTCGCCGCTCATTTCGTTGATGAAAGACCAAGTGGATCAGCTCAAAGCCAACGGTGTCGCGGCTGAGTGTATTAATTCAAGTATGTCACGTGAGATGCTGATGTCGGTATATAACCGAATGAACGCGGGGCAACTGAAGCTGATTTACGCGTCGCCTGAGCGTGTTTTGATGTCCGATTTCATCGAACGCTTGCAGCAGTTGCCATTGGCGATGATTGCCGTGGATGAAGCACACTGTATTTCTCAATGGGGGCACGATTTTCGCCCTGAGTATGCGGCGTTAGGCCAACTTAAACAGCATTTTTCACACGTGCCTTTTATGGCGCTGACGGCAACGGCTGATGACGCCACGCGCGTGGATATTTTGCACCGTTTGCAGTTGCAAGAACCGCATGTCTATCTGGGCAGCTTTGATCGCCCTAATATCCGCTATACCTTGGTCGAAAAGCACAAACCGGTTTCACAGGTGATCCGCTATCTTGATACGCAAAGAGGACATTGCGGCATCATTTACTGTGGCAGTCGCAAAAAAGTAGAAATGCTGACAGAGAAACTGTGCAATAACCATTTACGAGCAGCCAGTTACCATGCGGGTATGGACGCCGATGAGCGCGCTTATGTGCAAGAAGCATTTCAGCGTGATGACATTCAGATAGTGGTTGCTACCGTCGCATTTGGAATGGGGATTAATAAACCCAACGTGCGTTTTGTGGTGCATTTTGATATTCCGCGCAACATCGAATCTTACTATCAAGAGACCGGGCGCGCAGGGCGAGACGGTTTGCCAGCCGAAGCGATGATGCTCTATGATCCGGCCGACATCAGTTGGCTGCGTCGAATGTTAGATGAGAAGCCGGAAGGGCCACAAAAGCAGGTGGAAAGCCATAAGTTGGGCGCGATGAGCGCTTTTGCTGAAGCACAAACTTGTCGCCGCCAAGTGTTGCTCAATTATTTTGGTGAATATCGAGATAAACCTTGCGGCAACTGCGATATCTGCCTTGATCCCCCCAAGCATTTCGATGCCACGCAAGAGGCGCAAAAAGCATTATCGTGCGTTTATCGCGTCAACCAAAGTTTCGGTATTGGTTATGTGGTGGAAGTGATGCGCGGTATGCAAAATATCCGTATTCGTGAAAATGGCCACGACAAGCTCACTACTTACGGCATTGGTCGCGATCATAGCCATGATTATTGGGTGAGTATTTTCCGTCAGTTGATCCATAAAGGGTTGTTGCAGCAAAACATTACTCGCAATTCGACCTTGCAGTTGACGGAAGAGGCGCGACCGCTGCTGCGTGGAGAAATGCCATTAGAGTTAGCTATTCCACGCTTAGACACAGCCGCTCGTGCGGCGAAATCAGATAAGTTATCCAACAAAAACTACGACAAACCACTGTTTGCCAAATTGCGTAAATTGCGTAAATCGATTGCTGATGAAGATGGCCTGCCGCCTTACGTGGTCTTTAGCGATGCGACCTTAATTGATATGGTGGAGATATTGCCCACTTCGTACGGAGAAATGTTGGCCGTTAACGGTGTTGGGCAACGCAAGCTTGAAAAATACGCCGACCCATTTTTAGACCTGATTCAGGAGCACTTAACCCACCATGGCTGAGTTCGGTTTAGCTCACAATTTACAAGATGAAGGGCGACTCGTCCTGAGTACACCGCGTTTTGATGTCGATACTTTTCCTGCACTAGGCGAGCGTTTGGTCAAGCAGCTTTCGGCTACAGTGATAGAAAAACAGTGGGATGCGGACATTCACTCATGGTTGATTGATTTTGAAGGTTGCTTACTTTTTCTCAAAGCCGAGCATTACAGCGAGTCGGTTTGGCTTGAAGCACTTGCCATCAAAGAGAGCCAAGAAGAGTTGGCGTTTCTCGCGCAATTATTAGCGCGAGGTTTCTAAGCGTGTAGATCAACTCTGCATATCCGCCTTTTGGTCCTTCATTATTAAGCTGCCATTGCTTATGATGAGGCAAACATCAAGGAGGCTGGCGTGAAATTTGAATCGATCCATCAAGAAGTTATCTCCGTTGAGCGTTTTACATGGCGCTGCTTACGCTATGCGGCGATCGCTGCGTTACTGCTGTTGACTGGCCTCATTCCCGGAGTGGTGGGTTTTGTCTACCTAGCTGATCTCCCAGCGGCGCAAGCGTGGTTGAATGCGCTTTCGATGGTCAGTGGTCTCGAACTTCCCTACCCGATAATCAATCTGCATCTTGCGCCGAGCTTGCATCTCTTTTTAGCCTTTTACAGCTTACTTATCGAAACTGTCTTTTTCGTTTCATTGGCTACCCTATTTGCACCGATCATCCATCGCGTTTTTCATCGCATGCACTGCATTGAAGAGAGCGATTAGTTCCGTTAAAAGATTTGACGAATATCAGATGAAATGTCTTGGATCAATTGACGCGCCGACTCGTCTCTTTGCTGTACAAGAGTAATAAACAACAGGTCGGTTAGAACATTCTGCGCGGTGCGAGAGGCGATGGATGAGCTGCGATGTTCATTTTCATCGGCAATCGTATCAAAAGAGAGATCGGCTAATTCACGTAATCGATTTTTCTTCGGAGAGGTGAGCGCGATAACGCTTGCTCCTTGCTGCTTGGCCGCTTCGGCGGCAATCAAAATCTCTTTTCTCTCTCCTGAAAATGAAATCACAATTTGAACATCTTGCGCACCCAGCGTGCGTGCGGTGGCGATTTGTACGTGGCTATCTTGTTCTGTGAGCGCTGTGATGCCTAATTTCAGGAGCTTAAAAGCCAAATCTTTTGCGGTGAGCGCAGAGCCGCCGATGCCGATAATTTGCACGCGGTTGGCGAGGTTTATCCACTGTACTGCTTGGTTGAAATGGGGAAATGAAAGCGCGTTGGTGGTGTGAAACATCGCCTCTGTTTTCGCTTGCACCAATTTTTGTGCGATCACCGCCAGTGGGTCGTCAGCCAGAATATTGCTGTGCAGTGGCGTGGTCTGAAACGCCAATTTACGGCCAAGCTCTTCGGCCAGCGCTAACTTAAACTCACTGTAGCCCCTAAAGCCAATTTTCTGGGTAAATTTGACAATGCTCGATTGGCTGACTTTTGCGTGTTCGGCCAATGCTTGGCTGGTGGCGAGCGCGGCTTTTTCTGGATGAGCGATGATCCAATCGGCGATTTGTAATTCACTGCGAGAGAGTTGAGTGCGGCGGCTGACGATTTTATGCATCACAGACATGCGCGATCCTTGTATTTTTTAGAATAAATTATTCCAAATTTAAAATAACGAACATTAGTGTAGTGGCTTGTATTAACTGGCCTTTTGTTCGGAGGCTTAAAAGATATCGGTGCATTGTAGGCCATTATTCCATGTAATGACTGGTCAAAGAATAACCTTTGTTGTGATTTTTGTCACTAAAGTGGAATATTTTATTCCATAGAATCGCCCTCAGTTCCGAATTAAAACCGAGAAATAGACGATGAACCTAGACCTAACCCTGTTGGTTACCGAAAGCCGCAACCCTGCCAGTGCTGACATTGACACCCTTTCCACCTTAGAGATGCTGCAAGTCATTAACCATGAAGATCAACTGGTCGCGTTGGCGGTTGAAAAAACCTTACCGCAGATAGCGCAAGCGGTGGATGCCATTACCTTGGCATTTCAAGCGGGTGGACGTTTGATCTACATGGGAGCGGGAACCTCCGGTCGCTTGGGGATTTTAGATGCTAGCGAGTGCCCACCCACCTACGGCTCTGATCCTAAACAAGTGGTTGGGCTTATTGCGGGCGGACACCCAGCGATTCTTAAAGCGGTTGAAAATGCCGAAGACAATGTTGAGCTTGGGCAAAGCGATCTGAAAAATATTAATTTGACCCGCAACGATGTGGTGGTGGGTATCGCCGCCAGTGGTCGCACACCCTATGCGCTAGGCGGTATGGCTTACGCTAAATCACTGGGTGCAACGGTTGTGGCAGTAGTGTGCAACCCAGATTGCGCGATGCAGCACGCGGCTGACATTGCCATTGTGCCTGTGGTGGGCGCGGAAGTGGTCACGGGCTCTTCACGTATGAAAGCGGGCACGGCGCAAAAACTGGTGCTTAACATGTTAACCAGCGGCGCGATGATTCGTTGCGGTAAAGTGTTTGGCAACCTTATGGTCGATGTCGAGGCGACCAACGCTAAGTTGATTCAGCGCCAAAATAACATTGTGGTCGAAGCGACTGGTTGCAGTAAAGAGGAAGCAGAACAAGCACTGAGCGCCTGCCATCGTCACTGTAAAACCGCCATTGTAATGATTCTTGCGGGGCTAAGCGCCGAGCAAGCGACGCAAAAACTGGCCAAGCATAATGGTTTTATTCGCGCGGCACTGAATGATCAATAACCCGACTGGATCTATCCAAGGATGTCCCAATGGCAAAAATAACCTCAAATATGATCGCCAAGCTGCTTAGTGCAGTCGGTGGTAGTGGCAATATCGGTAAGTGTGGCAACTGCATGACGCGCTTACGTTTAACATTAAATAATACGGCATTGGCCGATCAGGCTCTGCTGAAAACCCTTCCCGGCGTAATGGGCGTGGTGGAGAGTGACCAACAACTGCAGATCATTTTAGGCCCAGGCAAAGCGCAAACGGCGGCCGATATGATGAATGAGATGATCGCTAACGGTGACGGTGCTGAGACGGATATGGCCGTAACTGCCGATCTATCCGCGATTGCTGCTGAGCAGAAAAAGCAGATGAAGAGCAAACAGACCAGCGGCGTACAACGTTTTTTAAGCAAATTTGCGACCATTTTTACGCCGCTGATCCCCGGTTTCATTGCTGCGGGCTTGTTGCTCGGTTTTGCCACTTTGCTGGAGCAAATGTTCGTTATCGATCAATCGCCTAGCCAGTTTATGCTCGATCTCATTACTTATATGAAAGTGTTTGGTAAAGGGCTCTTTGCTTTCTTGAGTATTTTAATTGGTTATAACGCGCAGCAAGCTTTCGGTGGCTCGGGTGTTAATGGTGCCATTTTAGCTTCGCTGTTTGTGCTGGGGTATAACCCAGAGGCGACAACGGGTATCTACTCGGGTATGAGTGAATTCTTTGGCTTCGCCATTGACCCACGCGGCAACATCATCGGGGTACTATTAGCCTCTATTTTGGGCGCGCAAGTAGAACGTAAAGTGCGCCAATACATGCCTGATGATTTGGATATGATCTTAACCTCTGTGGTGACGTTACTCATCATGGGCGCGGTGACTTTCTTGGTGATCATGCCGATTGGTGGTGAGCTGTTTAAAGGCATGTCATGGTTGTTTTTGAACCTCAATGATAACCCGTTGGGCGCGGCGTTACTGTCGGGTTTGTTCTTAATTTCGGTGGTGTTTGGTATTCACCAAGGATTTGTGCCAGTCTATTTTGCGTTGATGGATGTACAAGGTTTTAACTCTCTGTTTCCTATTTTGGCGATGGCGGGCGGCGGCCAAGTGGGTGCGTCACTGGCACTCTATTTCAAAGCGAATAAAGATGCGTTGCTGCGCACGCAAGTGAAAGGGGCGATCATTCCCGGTATTTTGGGGATTGGCGAACCACTGATTTATGGCGTGACCTTGCCGCGGGTTAAACCGTTTGTCACCGCTTGCATTGGTGGGGCGGCGGGCGGTTTCTTTGTCGGCTTAGTTTCTTACCTTGGTTTGCCAGTAGGATTAAATACGGTGTTTGGCCCGTCAGGCATTGTCGCCATTCCATTGATGACTTCCGAGCAAGGGATTTTTGCTGGGATGATGGTGTTCGTTGGCGGTCTTTTAATCTCCTACACTGTTGGCTTTCTCGCGACCTACTTTTTTGGCTGCAAAGATGTCGATTTAAGCTAATTCACCCCCCCCCCCCCTATGTATAGTATGCAAAATAGTATGCAAAATAGTATGCAAAATACCTAAACTCAGAAGTGAGGGTATTGGGTGAAATAGCGCGGCCTTTAGCACATCTTCTTTCTCTGTTGGATGTGTCTAAAGGCCTTTTATTTGGCCTAAAGAGCATCCACTACGCAAGTTCGCCTATAAACCCACCCGTTTGATGCGCCCATAGCTGAGCATAAACGCCTTGTTGTTGCAGCAACTCTTGGTGTGAGCCTTGTTCAATGATTCGTCCTTCATCCAGCACAATTAAGCGATCCATGGCGGCAATGGTTGATAAACGGTGCGCAATGGCGATCACGGTTTTGTTTTCCATCAGCGTTTCAAAATTTTCTTGAATAGCCGCTTCTACTTCTGAATCTAGGGCCGAGGTGGCTTCATCCATGATCAGAATCGGCGCATTTTTTAATAGCACTCTGGCAATCGCAATGCGTTGGCGTTGGCCGCCAGAGAGTTTGACACCGCGTTCTCCCACTTGAACATCGTAGCCAAGGTTGCCATTCTCATCCTGCAACTGCGCGATAAAATCATGAGCATGCGCTTGACGGCTTGCTTCTATCAGCGCTTCTTCCCCGGCATCTGGGTTGCCATAGAGAATGTTGTCGCGGATTGAGCGGTGCAACAGAGAAGTATCTTGCGTGATCATACCAATGTGTTGGCGCAGTGAATCTTGGCTGACCTGCGAAACATCTTGTCCATCAATGCAGATTTTGCCGCCATTCAAATCGTAAAATCGCAGCAGCAAGTTAACCAGTGTGGATTTACCCGCGCCTGAACGACCCACTAACCCCACTTTTTCGCCCGCTTTTAACTCAAAGTTAAGCGCCTCAAACACAGTGTTCTCTTGTCCATAGTGAAAGTGAACGTTATGGAAGCTGATTTGCCCTTGCGTTACTTGCAGCGGCGGCGCATTGGCTACATCCGTTATGGTCACTGGTTGTGACAAGGTATTCATTCCATCCACCACAGTACCGATATTTTCAAATAGTGCGCTCACTTCCCACATGATCCATTTCGACATGCCTTGTACGCGCAGCGCAATGCTAATCGCAATCGCAATGACACCGACAGTCACTGAGGCATCGAGCCACAAATTGATTGATAAAGCGGCGATAGAAAACAGCAGTAAATAGTTGATGGCGTCAACACTCCACAACAGGCACGTCACCATGCGCATCTGTTGGTACACGGTGTTCAAAAACCGTTTCATGCTGCTTTTGGCGTACTGCATTTCTCGTTGCGAATGGGAAAACAGTTTCACGGTGGCAATGTTGGTGTAACTGTCGACTATGCTGCCCGTCATAGTTGAGCGAGCATCGGCTTGATCGGTCGCCACTTTTTTCATCTTGGGAATGAAATACAATTGAATGATGATGTAGGCCACGAGCCAAATCAGAATCGGGATCATCAAGATGCGGTCAGATTCGCCCATCATCCAAATCATCGAGACGAAGTAGACCGCGATGTAAACCAGTACATCGACCAGTTTCATCACTGTTTCTCGCACGGCGAGGGAGCTTTGCATCACTTTGGTGGCAATTCGCCCCGCGAAATCGCGTTGGAAAAAACTGACGCTCTGTTTGAGTAAGTAGCGGTGGATCATCCAACGTATCGACATCGGGTAATTACCCAGTAGCGTTTGGTGCATGATCATGGAGTGGAAGAAAGCCAGCAGCGGCATAATGACCACCACCAGCGCGGCCATTACCCACAAGCGGTCACTCTGATCAGCCCAGAATGTGGCACGTTGTTGGCTGCCAAGCATATCAACCAATTCACCCATATAGCGAATGAGGGTGACTTCGGCAATCGCCACACAAGCACTGAGCAGTGACATGACCAATAACGGTACTTCAAAACCCCGCGTGTAATGACGGCAGAAGGCTAATAAGGAGTTAGGCGGTTGTTGCGGCTCTTCTTTAGGAAACGCCGTCGTGAGATTTTCAAACCATTGAAACATAGGTGATCAACTTATGGTGATGTGCGAGTGAGATTCATTCTTATTTTTATCTGTTAAATATTGAATTTATCAGTAAAATGACGGGCAATAATAATGATAATAAAAACGTTTCTCAAACTAATTAAAGCAGGAGGTATCCTTTAATGGATCTCATTCGCCCAAGCTTGCTGGGGACAGCAATTCACAACATATTAAAAATCAGCGCATTACCTTGTCTGTTCATGGTTTCGGCTACGGCACAAGCTGAGCAAACACCGCCACCAGTTTTAGACACGATCGTGGTAACGGCATCGGCATTGAAAGTCGATACCCCGACACAAGAAACTGCAAAGTCGGTCACTGTCATTGAACGTGATGAACTGGACCAGCATAACGTACAAAAACTGGATGAAGCATTGCGCTATACGCCGGGATACACCTCACCTTATGGCGCGGATAACGACGCCGAATGGATGTTTGTGCGTGGTTTTGAACCGAGTGTCTATCTCGATGGTAACCGTCTTTATAAAGAAGGTTTCTTTGCTTGGACGGTTGAACCCTTTGGTTTAGAGCGAGTTGAATTGGTGAAAGGCCCGTCTTCGGTGCTGTATGGTGAGTCCATGCCGGGCGGTATTGCCAACGTGGTGCAGAAAAAGCCGACTGATGGCGCGCAGCATTCCGTATCTCTGTCGGTGGGGAATAAAAATTACCAGCAGTTGGGTGTCGATATTGCCGATTGGGCCAACCAAGATGGCAGCCAGCGCTACCGCCTCGTGGCGATGGTTAATCAAAAAGAGGGTGAACTGGATGGCATTGAGAGCCAGCGCGTTTATGTTGCGCCAAGCTACGCTATCGATTTATCAGATCAAACCACGCTAACGCTGATGGCCACTTTCTTGAAAGATAACGGCGTGCCACAAAACGGTTTCTTCCCAAGCGATGGCACATTAGTGGCGCTGCCCAATGGTGAGACGATTGCGCCTAACCGCAACTTTGGCGAGCCGGATCACGATGATTTCGATAAAACACAACTGTCGTTCGGCTACCAACTCTCTCATCAACTGAACGACACTTGGAGCCTCAAGCAAAACTTCAACTACGCCTATGTTGATCTGTACCTACGAAGCTCTTCGGCCTATCAAAATGCTTGGCAAGACAGCGACCCATACACATTGGCACGTTATACCTTGATCAATGATGGTGATGCACACAGCGTAACCTTAGATAACAACGCCCAAGCACAGTGGCAAAGTAGCCAATTTGAGCACCGCTTACTGACCGGGTTTGACATTCAGTATCACCAAAATAAATGGCTGGGTAATGGCACTGGTTCACTGGTGGGCGTGATCAACAGCCTTAATCCGACCTACGGCAATGTGCCTGATCTCTCAAGCAGCTTGTATGACAATGAGATTGTCAAACAGCAACTGGGAGTGTACGCGCAATATCAAACGAAGTGGCAACAGAAATGGGTGCTGAATTTAGGTGGCCGCTACGACAAAATTGATGTTGAAAGCAAAGGTTTGAATAAAGATGAGCTTGATGATGGCCAACTGTCATTAAACAGCGGTTTGATCTATTTAGCCGATAACGGTTTGTCACCTTATGTGAGCTACTCGGAATCTTTCTATGTGATCAGCAGCTTAGATTTTACCACCAACAAACTCTACAAACCCGTTGAGAGCAACCAAACCGAGGTGGGTGTGAAATACATGCCAAGCTGGCTCGATGGCTATGTCAATCTGGCGTGGTTTGATATCGATCAGAAAAACGCAACCGCCTCTACCGTCGGCAGCAATGGCGCGTTAACCACCAGTCAATCGGGCACAAAAACCAATACGCAAGGGTTCGAAGTGGAAGCTCGCATGGCTGTGACAGAGAATCTGATGCTGAATGCCAGCTACACCTATCTCGATGCTCATACGGGTGAAGGAACGAGCCAGAAGCGCAAGTCGATGATTCCGCGCCACTTAGCGACAGGTTGGGCGAGCTATGATTTTGCAGGCCTTGGGATTGAGGGGCTGACGTTGGGCTCTGGCGTGCGTTATACCGGAACGTCTGTGGATGCCTCGCTCGATAAAAAGGTGCCTGCTTATATGCTGTGGGATGCAATGGCAAGCTACGCCATCAATACACAGTGGGATGTGCAGGTTAACCTCAATAATATTTTGGATGACGAGTCCCTTGCTGGTTGTGATTTCGGAACCTGCTATTACGGCGAATCACGTCGTATGGTGGCAAGCGTGAATTACCGCTGGTAAGCCAGCATGAACTCACCTTCGCTGAAGGTGAGTTTGACGGTTTTTGAACATTCCCGCGCCGGCGGGGATGTGTGTTTTAGGTGGTTCGATTTTTGGGGGAGAGTGATGTTTACCTTATCAAATGTTCAAGTGGTACGCGGTGGACGAAGCATTTTATCCATTGAATCACTGAATATTCCCACCACAGAGTTAACTGTGGTACTCGGCCATAATGGCTCTGGTAAATCCACGCTGGTGAGTTTGATTTCTGGTCAGCAAGCACCTGACCGTGGCGACGTGTTACTTAACCAGCAGCCGATTGCCGAGCTCAGCGCCAGAGCGCTGGCTAAAGCGGTGGCGTTTTTACCACAAAAATTGCCAACTTCAGCGGGGTTAACGGTACGAGAGTTAGTGCGCCTTGGGCGTTTTCCGTGGCGTGGTCCTTTTGGTCGCTGGCAAAATCAGGATGAAGTGATCATCGATCAAGCGATCGCCCAAACCGGCGTCACTGAATTTGCCTATACCTTGGCAGATGAATTGTCTGGCGGTGAAAGGCAACGCGCTTGGGTGGCGATGCTGTTGGCGCAGCAGTCTCCGGTGCTGATTTTAGATGAGCCAACCTCGGCGTTAGATGTGCAGCACCAATATCAGTTAATGGCTCTGCTTGCGCAATTAAACCAAACACAAAGCTGCGGAATTATCGTCATTTTGCATGATCTGAACCTTGCGCTACGTTACGCGACCCACATTGTCGCGCTCAAGCAGGGCAAGGTTGCTTTTGAAGGCGATGCCTCTTTATTGGCCGATGAAGCACGTTTATCGGCGCTTTATCAAACGCCGATCCAACTGCTGGATCACCCAATGTCCAATTCAGATTCTCACACGCATAAGGTCGCGATTGTATGTGCTTAAACCTTGTAAAGCGCTGGCTGGTTGCTGGCTTACTCTCTGTTTTTTCGAGTGTCGCTTTTAGCGCGCCATTGACCGTACACGACAGCCGCGGAGAGCAAACTCTACAGCAGCGGCCACAACGTGTGGTGGTGCTCAATTGGGATTTACTTGAGCAAGTGATTGAACTGGGTATCACACCCGTTGGCGCGCCAGAGCTTGCCAGTTATCAAGATTGGGTTGTCAAACCGCAAGTGCCGCAAGGGGTAGAAGATATCGGCACGCGCGTTGAACCCAATTTGGAAAAAATTGCTGCACTGAAACCAGATCTCATTCTCGCTGCTGCGCCGCAGCAAGATTTAATCACACCGTTAGAGCGCATTGCTCCGGTGCTCTATTTCTCTAATTTTCAAGCCAGTGATGACAGTGGCGCAGTCGCGATTGACCATTTTCGCCAATTAGCGCAGCTCTTTGACAAGCAAGCGCTCGCCGAGCAAAAACTGACCACAATGACGGAACGTTTTGCGCAGTTAAGAGCACAAATTGACATCGCGTTTTCTCATCAAACACCCGCGGTGGTGGCGATGCGTTTTGCTAATCCAACCTCGGTGTTCCTTTACGGTGAAAACTCCACCACTCATTATGTGTTGAAGCAATTGGGCTTGCATGAAGCGCTGCCTCAGCCTGCCAAAGAGTGGGGGATTGTGCAACATCGGTTAACGGATTTGCAGTATGTTGAGCAAGGTTATGTGCTCTATTTCTTGCCATTTGCCCAGCAAGCACAGCTAGAAAAATCAATGCTTTGGCAAGCGATGCCGTTTGTGCGTCAAGCGCGAGTGAACTCGGTTGAGAGTGTCTGGAACTACGGCGGTGCGATGTCACTACAATACATTGCAGAAGCGCTGACACGCAGTTTGCTTGAGGTTGCGCCTAAGTCATGAACGGAAAAGTGTTTCTCGCACTGAGTAGTGCGCTGCTGCTTGCGGCGATGCTCAGTGTGCAAATTGGCAATGGCGTTGATCTAGTCACGCAATGGCAACTGTTGTGGGCGCAACGTGAAGCGAGCTCTTTTGCTGAGTTCAATTTCCTATATGGTCAATTGCCCCGTTTGGTGATGACGTTGCTGGTGGGCGCGATGTTGGGTTTGGTCGGCAGTGTGATGCAACAACTGACGCAGAATAACCTCACTTCACCATTGACGCTGGGCACCTCATCTGGAGCTTGGCTGGCGCTGATTATTCTCAACATTGGTTTTCCAAGCCTAGTTGCCAGTTACAGCGCGTTGGCGGCAATGAGTGGTGCTTTGCTCGCATTTGCGTTGATCGTGGTGATTGCGGGTGTGCGTAACATGACGGGCTTGCCGTTGATTGTGGCAGGTATGGTGGTGAACCTGCTACTTGGCGCGATTGCGACGGCACTGATTCTACTCAATGAACAATACGCCAAAAACGTCTTCATGTGGGGCGCGGGCGATCTGGCGCAAAATGGCTGGGATTGGGTGCAGTGGTTGCTGCCGCGGTTATCGGTCTCCTTATTGATTTTACTGTTTGCGCCAAGGGTTCTGACGTTATTGCGTTTAGGTCATCAAGGTGCTGCGGCTCGTGGTCTGCCTGTCATTCCTGCATTTTTAATCTTAATGGTGCTCGGGATTTGGTTGGTTTCAGCCTCGATTACAGCGGTGGGCGTCATCAGTTTTATCGGGCTACTCACACCAAACATCGCCCGTGCTATGGGGGCAAGAACGCCCAAACAAGAGCTCTATTCGAGCTTACTGCTTGGCGCGTTACTGCTTTTATTAACCGATATGCTCGCAATGTGGTTGAGCCTATGGACTACGCAAGTCATCGCCAGCGGTATCACAGCCGCGGCGATTGGCGCGCCCGCATTGATCTGGTTTAGTCGCCGTCAGCTCAAGGCGCAAGATACATTGACTATCTCACTGCCTCAGTCGCGCGCATCATTAAGCCGTGTCGCACTATTGGGGGTGTTGTTAATGATGCTGGCAGCACTTGGGTTGCATACGTTGTTTCAAATGAACGAACTCAGTTGGCAATTGGCGCTGCCAAGCAGCTATCAGTGGTCATTACGCTGGCCGCGCATGCTCACCGCATTGTGTGCCGGTATTGGTCTTGCCCTAGCAGGTAGCATTTTGCAACGTTTGATATACAACCCGTTAGCCAGCCCAGATATTTTAGGGGTCTCGTCAGGGGCGACGTTTGCGTTGGTGTTTGCCAATCTCTTTTTAGGTCAAAGCTTGTTAGCCGCCCATTGGGTGACAGCGTTGTTGGGTAGTTTGCTGGTGTTGGCGGCATTAGTTGTACTGGGTAAGCGCCATCAATACGCCGCGTCGAGTTTGATTTTAACCGGGATAGCCATCACGGCACTGCTTGAATCCTTAGTGCAATTTTGCTTGGCTAAAGGGTCAGAAGACAGTTATCGAATTTTACAGTGGTTGGCAGGCTCAACCTATCGCGTTACGCCTGATCAAGCGTTATTGCTGGCCGTTTTGGTGCTGTTGCTGGCCGCAGCCACCATCGCACTGTCGCGTTGGCTGACTTTAATCTCCATTGGTCGTCGTTTTGCCAGTGCGCGCGGCGTTAATGCGCAAAGCACCAGTTTGATTTTATTGACCATTGTGGCGCTGTTATGTGCGCTGGTGACGGCGACGATGGGGCCAGTGTCGTTTGTGGGTTTGATCGCGCCGCACATGGCGATGATGCTAGGCGCACAGCAAAGTAAAACCCAACTGCTGGTGGCAAGTTTAGTCGGTGCATCATTAATGTTGTGGGCGGATTGGCTCGGACAGGTGATCGTTTATCCGATGCAAATTGCGGCTGGCACGCTCGTGGCGATTCTCGGTGGGAGCTATTTCTTGCTGTTACTGTTGGTCAATCGTTCAAAATAAGCTCAGTCTATTTACCATTGGCATCGATAGTGTTAACGAATAGCCCTGTGAATACAGGGCTTGCGGCTATTTTTTGGTGATTTTATCTAAATAACCCATCGCAAAGGCCGATAAGACAAAGGTAATGTGCAGCAGTAAGTACCACTTGATTTTTTCACTGTCGATATTTTCAGTGTTCATGAAGACTTTCAGCAAATGAATTGAGGAGATGGCGACAATCGATGCCGAAACCTTATTTTTCAACGATCCTGTGTCTAATTTTCCGAGCCAGCCGAGCTTATCATCCTCTTCGGCGATATCAATTTTAGAGACAAAATTCTCATAGCCTGAAAACATTACCATCACAATCAACCCACCAACCAATGAAATATCAATCAAAGAAAGTGTCACTAAAATCAGGCTGACTTCATCGGTGCTCAAGATGTTAGGTAGCAGATGAAACACTTCTTGGAAAAATTTAATGCCTAATGCCAGCAGCACTAAACTTAACCCCAAATAGATAGGGGCCATAATCCAGCGTGCTGAATAGAGTAGTTTTTCGACGATATTTTCCATAATTATTCCGTTTATGATCTCCACGAAGTATGTGGAATAAGGGGTGATAATACTGTGTTTTCTTGTGATTTGGCTACGTTATTGCACAAAGTTTTTGTAGAGCAATATAAGCCAGCCAAGCTGATATTCAAGGGGGCATGGTACGCGTTTGATCACCATTGCATGATGTTGAAAATATTGTACTGTTTTGTATGGAATTGTCTTGATGTATTTATAAATTCAATAAATGGGTGATAATAAGCGCTCAATTCGAATGAGTGTCGTTCCATACATACTGAGAATCTTAATTTGCGTAATATTCTATTTTTTCACCCATTGAGCTTATTATTGCTGCTTGTCATATCGGCCAGTTCGCTATCGACGGAGTTACCTAAAAGTCATCGCATTCACGAAGGTCAGCTTGAAAACGGCTTAAGGTACCAATTAGTCCATAACACGACACCTGCTCATGCTGTCATTATGCGTATGCGCATTGCGGGTGGTTCTTTAGTCGAGTCAGATCAAGAACAAGGCTTGATGCATCTTTTAGAACACATGGCGTTTAAAGGTTCGGACTCTGTAGCCGAAGGGGAGATGATTCGCCAACTTGAACGCTTAGGATTAAGTTTTGGATCCGATACCAATGCGGTGACTCAATTCAATCAAACCGTGTATGAGTTCAATATTGCTCAAGGAGACTCACAAAAAGTAGCAACTGGTTTGTGGCTTATGAGAGAGATTGCGGATCGCCTTAAGCTTGAACCAAAGGCGTTGGAGCAAGAAAAACCGGTTGTTGTGGCGGAATGGAAAGAGAGAAATTCCGCTGATGTTGAGAATTATCGTCAACAGCTGAGCTTCTTATATCCGAGGAGCCCTTTGTCAAAACGTTTGCCAATTGGTGATCTCGATGTAGTAAAACATGCTAGCTCAGAGCAGTTACGTTCACTCTATCAACGTTTTTATACGCCAGAACGTACCACGATCACTGTGGTGGGAGACCTTGATGTTGCTCAGGCCGAAGAGCAGATCAAACGACTTTTTTCTAACTGGATACCTCACCGGGATGCGGTACCGCTACGGGCTGACCATTTGATGTTGCCTGCAGTAAGGACACACTTGCAAGCCGATGTTTTCTTTGATACTCGCTTGCCGACCCAAATTTCGCTTGGTGTGATTGCACCACAAGAGCGACAAGCAGATAGCGTTGAAAGTCGCCATGAAATGATCCTTGAATCAATATTGTCGAACTTACTCTACCAACGGTTACTTCCTCATCTGATAGACCAAGAGGGGATAACGAATGCTTTTGTTCATATTGAACAAGATTTCGGTATCGCATCACGGATGGAATTGTCACTGGTAACCTTGCCCGAGCAGTGGCGGCATGGGCTGACATTACTTGAACAGACGGTGCGACAAGCGATTCGATACGGCTTTAATCAGAGCGAAATTGATCAAGCGATCAAGGCAATGCATGCTGATTATCAGCAAAGAGCAGCAAGTAGCGATACCTTGCATAGTTTTTCGATTGCGCAAGGCCTAGTGACAAGTGATGCTCAGCAATTTGTCCCGATTGAACCGACGTTCGCGCTTGCTCTTTTTGAAGCTTATCAACCTCAAATCACCGCAGCTCGATTGCACGACCTGCTTACAGAACGTTGGCAAGGTAAGCCGTGGATTTATCTTTCTGGGCCATACAAGGTTGAGAAAATCAATCAAACGCTACTCGATGTATATGAACAAAGCCAAAAACAGCCAGTAGAGCCTTATCAAATATCATCGGTCGAGGCATTTGCCTACCGTGAATTTGGTGAGGCGGGCACGCTCGTTCACGACAAGCGAGATCCCGAAACGGGGATTCGGATGTTGAAATTTGCCAATGGCGTTAAGCTCAACATCAAGCCAACCGAGTTAGAGAAAAACGTCATCTACCTCAATCTTGCATTAGGTTTTGGCGAATATCCGTTACCTAGAAAAGAGGGCATTCAGGCACTGTTTAATGATGGCTTTGTTGCTGGTGGGTTAGAGCAGCATTCGTTTCAGCAGTTAATTCATCTCTTTTCTGCTGCCAATGTGACGACGGGGTTCAATGTCGGAACGCTTGGTTTTGCGAGTCAGGATTTCACCAATCAAGCGTCGCTTGACCAACAGTTAGCACTGCAAACGGCATTTTTAACGAGCCCGGGCTGGCGAGAAGAGGGGATGAACCAATTTCGTCAACGAGTACTGGCAGCGAGTAACAGCCAGAACACGACGCCAGAAGAGGCATTTTGGACGGTGTTACCTGAATTATTGCACCCTGACGACCCACGATTTCGTAGCCATGACGAGGAACTGTTAAAGCGTCATTTTTCAGAATTAGTTCCAGTGTTTGCCTCGGCGGTAGATAAAGGCCTTTTAGAAATAGCCATTGTGGGTGATCTTGACGAAGAGAAAACGATTCGATCGGTTGCTAAAACACTGGGCGCTTTGCCGCGTCATCCAGAAAAAGAGCTGCAAGTTGAGCGCGTTGAGTTTCCACCAGTGCCAGCATCACATATTGTTGAGCATCAAGGTTCAGCCAATGCCGCGGCATTGGCTTGGCTGTGGCCAACGACTGATAAGGTGAATGCCGAACACTACGCAAAACTGATGCTGCTTGAAGAGGTTCTCAGTATTTT
This sequence comes from Vibrio sp. V10_P2A27P122, assembly GCF_963874335.1. Taxonomy (NCBI): domain Bacteria; kingdom Pseudomonadati; phylum Pseudomonadota; class Gammaproteobacteria; order Vibrionales; family Vibrionaceae; genus Vibrio; species Vibrio sp. V10_P2A27P122. Next base: position 49,485 of record NZ_CAWNHY010000288.1, read on the forward strand.
GTTGACGGAAGAAGTGAGAGAAAAGGCTGGCGCGAGTTACTCACCTTACCCATTTAGCAGCAATGATTTTCTTCCCACAGGATTTGGTTATTTGGGGCTGTTCAGTGTGACAGACACAACGCAACTTAAATTAGTGGAAGAGAGTTTCGATGCGGTATTGTCTCGAGTGAAAGCTGATCATGGCATTGATGCTGATATGTTGCAACGAGCGAAACAACCGCTTCTACAATGGTTAGATAGCCTGCCAGAAAAGAATGTATTTTGGCTTGATGTCGCATCGTTAACTCAAACTTATCCGCATCGCTATAGTCGTTGGCAGGAGGTTCGTCACGCCATCAATCAGGTGAGTACGAATGATCTGCGTCATGTTGCTAATCAATATTTACAAGCAGACAAACGACTGAGTGTTAAGATATTACCCAGCACTACCTCTGCAATCTAAAAATAAAATGAGCCTCCTATTGGGGGCTCATTTTTATGATGAAACTTATCACTTTGTTATATTTTTCTTGGATTAATGTCACTTATTTAAACATAGATAATATAATATTTGTTTTTACATTTAATTAGAATAAAAAATCAGGTTTTTTCATGTTTTTAATTTATCTTAAAATGTAATCAATATAATTTAATGCATTCATGCCGATTATTTAGA
>NZ_CAWNHY010000289.1:0-15647 GCF_963874335.1 Vibrio sp. V10_P2A27P122
AAATAAAACGGTGTTCATAAACCTGTTTTATATCATTTTACTAACTAATTTCGGAACTTAAGAGTAAAAAGTAGAACACGAAATGCTAGTAACGTTTGGTTGTACGTTAGTGAAGGTTTACAAAACCCAACCTATGCAACTCAATGTTCAAAAGCACTCGAAGGACGATATAGACGTCGCAAATAAAAATATTTATGGACAGTAAATTAGGACTAATAAGATGAACAAAACTCTGATTGCTTTAGCAGTATCAGCTGCTGCAGTAGTAACTGGTGTAAATGCTGGTGAGCTATACAACCAAGACGGTACATCTCTAGAAATGGGCGGCCGCGCAGAAGCACGTCTTTCTCTTAAAGATGGCAAAGCGGACGATGCATCACGCGTACGTCTAAACTTCCTAGGTAAAGTAGCAATCAACGACAGCCTATACGGTGTTGGTTTCTACGAAGGTGAATTCACTACTAACGACCAAGGTACAAACAAAACTAACAACAACCTAGACAACCGTTACACTTATGCAGGTATCGGCGGTAACTTCGGTGAAGTGACTTACGGTAAAAACGACGGCGCGCTAGGTGTTATCACTGACTTTACGGATATCATGGCTTACCACGGTAACTCTGCAGCAGACAAAATTGCTGTAGCGGACCGCGTAGACAACATGGTGGCTTATAAAGGCCAATTCGAAAACCTAGGCGTTAAAGCAAGCTATCGTTTTGCTGATGCTTCAGTTGATACTACCAACGATAAATATGTGGATAACGGTCAAGACGGCTACTCTCTATCGGCTATCTATGCAATCGGCGACACTGGCGTTAAGCTAGGTGCAGGTTATGCTGATCAAGATACTCAAAATGAGTACATGCTTGCTGCATCTTACGCTATCTCTGATTTCTACTTCGCAGGTGTATTCACTGACGGCGAAAAAGACACTAACGTTGATTACACTGGTTATGAACTAGCTGCAGCCTACACAATGGGTCAAGCAGTATTCACAACAACTTACAACAACGCTGAAACAAGTGATGTAACTTCAAAAGATAACTTTGCAGTTGATGCAACTTACTTCTTCAAACCTAACTTCCGTTCGTACATCTCTTACAACTTCAACCTACTTGATTCAGACAAAGTAGGTAAAGCTGCATCTGAAGACGAACTAGCACTAGGTCTACGTTACGACTTCTAATTCTTGGCTTAATGTCATAGATTTAAAACGCCTGCTTGCTAGCAGGCGTTTTTTTATCTCGCTATACTGTATGCACACTCCGCCCTGAAATGCCGTGTTATGCTCTTATTAAACCGCAGTGCTTTTTTATTCATCCTCTCGTTCTTCTTTCCTTTATCGACTTTGGCGTATACGCCTTTGCAAACACTGCCACAAGGTACTCGGGTGGGTTTATTCGTTCACTCTTTAGCCACTGAACAGGTTTTTCAAGATACTAATAACATACAAGCGCTTTTCCCTCCTGCCAGCACTTTAAAAATGCTCACCGCGCTTGCCGCCACGCTAGAGCTTGGCGAACAATTTCGCTTCACGACTCAGCTAACTCAACATGGCGATGACATTGTTATTCACTTCTCTGGCGACCCTACGTTAACCAGCCAAGATATGAAGCAGCTACTCAGCGAGCTAAAAAAACAGGGCATCTCACAAATAAAAGGCAACCTTTGGTTAGATAATTCAGCCTTTTCAGGTTACGACCGCGCGGTTGGATCACCTTGGGATATTCTGGGGGTATGCTATAGCGCCCCATCAAGTGCAATCACTCTGGATGGTAATTGTGTGCAAGCCTCTATTTATACGCAACCGAACGGGAAAACTCGGGTTTATGTGCCTGAGCACTATCCCATTCACGTGACCAGCTACGCAAGAAGTGTTACTAAGACTGAACAAGAGAGCGCTCGCTGTGATTTAGAACTGCGTACTTCAGAGCAGAACCATTACCAGCTCGACGGCTGTTTGGCCGAGCGAACACAACCTCTGCCACTAAAATTTGCCGTGCAAGACCCAAACTTATACGCCACGCGTATGATTTATAAGCAACTCAAACAAGTGGGCATTGAATTACTAGGCGAGGTTAAGCTGGGTGTAAAGCAAGATGAACTGAGCATAGAAAAGGGTGCATTGATAGCAACACATCAATCTATGCCACTGTACCCGTTGTTAGAAATGATGCTTAAAGAGTCTGACAATTTGATTGCTGACAGTTTAACCAAAACACTTGGCCAGCATTTTTTTATTCAACCCGGCAGTTTTAGTAATGGCACCGAGGCGATCAAGCAGATCCTTTTTTCTCGAACAGGCATCAACTTAGCACAAGCTCAGTTGGCTGATGGTTCGGGTTTATCACGTAACAACCGCCTGTCAGTACAAAATATGGTGGATGTGCTGAATTACATTTGGATTAATAATCAAACCCTTAAGCTTATTGATATCATGCCTAAAGCAGGTGAATCCGGTACCTTACACTACCGGCGTAGTATGAGTGGCCAAGCTATACAAGGGCAGCTGATTGCCAAAAGTGGTTCGCTTTATGGAACGCATAACATGGCAGGCTTCGGTTTAGATAAACAAGGAAAACCGAGTACATTATTTGTTCAATTTATCACTGATTATTATCCGCAAGATCAAGGCGATAACACTAGTGTTACCGCCCCAATTGCTCAATTTGAGACGCTCTTCTTTGAAGATGTCGTTAAGTTCAGTCAGCTCAGTCCTAATGAATAGTTCACCACGTTAAAGTAGATCCACATACCCGAAATATCGACGATAGAAGCCAGTACAGGGCTAACTAATACCGCAGGATCTAAGTTAAAAACGCGCGCAGCAATGGGTAATAAGCCGCCAATCGTCGTTGAAATGGTGACTTGGATAAAGAGCGCAACCGCAATTGCAAACGCAATGTTTTCTAGTGGAAAGCCTCCGGTTGAGTTGGCATCACTAAACAACATAATGCGAGCCACCATCACCGCAGAGATAGCCAACGCAAGGCAAACCGCAACACGGCACTCCTTCCACAATACACGCAACCATTGACGTTTGCGTAATTCACCAACCGCCAACGCGCGCACGACTAACGTCGCAGCTTGCGAGCCAGTATTCCCACCTGCAGCGGCAATAACAGGCATATACACAGCCAAGAGCACAAGCTGGCTCAATGTATCTTCGTACTGGGTAATAATCAGCCCGGATACGATACCAAGTAGTGCCAATACAATAATCCAGCCAATACGCTGCTTCACATGTTCAATCACGCTAGTGGTTAAATAGCTTTGCGCCGTTTCAACTTCTGAGTAAATAAACCCCAATTGGTTAGCGTAATGGCGAGCGCGAATGTCATAGCCCCCTTTATCTAATTCACTGAGTAGTTGCTGAACATAACCAATAGTACAGTGACGTAAAATCGCCACTGCCTCTTCGATAGGCATCACTGCCAATAAATGTACCTGTTTTTGCTGTTCGTACTGCAAAAATGCATTACGAGCCGCACCAATCTCTTCCAAAGAAAAGTTAGGTGAATTTTCAATATAAATGTTGCTCATTACCGTCATGGCGAATCTCCCGATTGGCAAAGGTAACGACCATCGAAATGATACCCAAATGCAATATATTGATGAGCAATGACGTCATTGTTCATCAATGTAATTCACAGATAAGTTTTCATCTCAAACTAGAGAGCAGGAGAAAAATCGAGAGGTGTAAATCAGAAAAGATAAGCCCTACCACTGAAGGTAGGAGCGAAGATCGCCAATACCGAAAGCGGTTATTTTTCTCCCTTCATACTAGGGGGATGGTCGGTATTGTTCATAAAAATCTCCGAAAGTACTGCTCAATTAGCAGTGCGCAAATTGTACCAAAGCCTTTGGCGAAATACACTCTGATCTTTGCATCCAATGCGTTCCAATTTCACACATACCCAACCACACCATTCAGATTGAAGATTTAATGACTAATTAATATGCCAAGATCAGGCCCAGCAAAAAAGCGCCCTTAGGCGCTTTGATGAATAGACGGTTCACTTTACTGTGATTTTTACTTTACAGTAACTCGTGCGAACTTACGCTTGCCGACTTGGTAAACATAAGTCCCCGCGGCTGGTACATTTTTGCTGTCGTCGATTTTTTCGCCATCTTGTTTGGCACCACCTTGCTTGATCATTCGCATCGCATCAGACGTTGAAGCCACTAAACCCGCCTCTTTGAGCAGGTTAGTGATAGCAATACCCGCTGCAAATTCAAATTCTGGCATCTCTTCTGGCATCGCACCTTTTTGGAAGCGGTTGATGAACTCTTGCTCAGCCGCATCTGCCTCTTCTTTAGAGTGAAAACGTGCAATGATCTCTTTCGCCAGTAAGATTTTGAGATCGCGTGGGTTTGTGCCATTTTCAACATCAGCTTTGAACTGTGCGACTTCTTCCAATGGACGGAAAGAAAGCAGCTCGTAGTAGCTCCACATTAATGTGTCAGAGATCGACATGATTTTGCCAAACATTTCACTTGGCGATTCACTGACACCAATGTAGTTGTGCGCTGATTTGGACATTTTTTTCTCGCCATCCAAACCAACAAGCAGTGGCATCATCAAGACAACTTGTGGTTTTTGACCATGTGCTTTTTGCAGTTCACGGCCCATCAATAGGTTGAATTTTTGGTCAGTGCCGCCAAGCTCAACATCTGTCTCCATTGCGACTGAATCATAACCCTGTAGGAGTGGATACATGAATTCATGAATGGCAATAGGCTGACCATTAGCGTAGCGCTTTTTGAAATCATCGCGCTCTAGCATGCGTGCCACTGTTTGGTTCGATGCAAGGCGGATCATGCCTTCCGCACCCAATAGAGACAACCATTCAGAGTTAAACTGAATTTTCGTTTTAGCCGGATCGAGGATCTTAAACACTTGTGTCTTATAGGTTTCAGCATTACGCAAAACATCGTCACGAGTGAGCGGTGGACGCGTGGTATTTTTACCGCTTGGGTCACCAACCATACCCGTGAAATCACCAATCAAAAAGGTGACTTCATGGCCCAAATCTTGAAATGCACGTAATTTATTGAGGATCACCGTATGTCCAAGATGGATATCTGGAGCCGTTGGATCAGCACCTAATTTAATGCGCAGTGGACGGTTTTCTTTCAGTTTCGCGATCAATTCATCTTCTGGGATTAGCTCTTCAACGCCGCGTTTAATTTCAGCTAAAGCCGCTTCAATACTCGCCATTCTTGTTCACTCCTACAGATTTGGCAAAATTTAATAGTTGAACATCTTACTTGAATAGCGATGCTTTTTGAAACCAGTTAGACTAACGAACCGGCTAATTTCTTTATAATTTACTAAACGAACCTAAATATGCTTTCAATTTTCGCTCGTCTCCCTTGGGTGCATCGAATCCTCATCGCCTTTTTAAGCGCACTCATGGTTTTCGCGCTGCTATTTCTACCAAACCCTGAAGATCTCGCTCAGGATCCGAATCGTCTAGAAATTGGTCGCCATTATCCATTAACCATTAACGCCGAAGCACTCTCTCCGGGAATATCTATCTCGCCTTCCACCATGCTGCGTTGGGAAACTTATCAAGTTAAATCGGGGGAAAGTGCCGCCGTATTATTTCAGCGAATTGGGCTTTCGGCTCGCTTACTCTATCAACTCACGGCAACAAATCGTGATATTGACAGCCAGCTTTCACGGCTTAAGCCAGGAGATGAGCTGCAATTTGGCTTTGATGAAAATAATGAACTTGTTCAACTCAATCGCATTATTAGCGCCTTTGAAACCTTTCGTATCACTAAATCGGGCGATGGCTTTACTTCTGAGTTTGATAAAAAAGAGCTGATGTTCCAGTACAACTATGCCGAAGCGATCATTACTTCAAATTTTTGGAATGCGGGGATAAGCGCAGGTTTAACGGCAAACCAAATCATGGAGTTAGCGGGTATATTTGGTTGGGATGTGGATTTTGCGTTAGATATTCGTGAAGGTGACCAATTTAAGCTGCTATTCCAAGAAAAGGTGGTGGAAGGTGAGGTAATTGGCCGCGGAAATATCATTGCAGCCGCCTTTACCAACCAAGGTACGACGTTTACAGCAATATTGGACGATGCAACAGGCAATTACTATGACGAAAATGGCCGGGCCATGAAAAAGGCCTTTTTACGCTCGCCGATCGATTTTCGTCGCGTGACATCGAATTTCAATCCTGTGCGTCGCCACCCCGTCACAGGAAAAGTCACCGCACACAGAGGAACCGATTATGCCGCGCCAGTTGGTACCCCAATTTGGGCCGCCGGCGATGGTGTGGTTGAGAAATCAAGTTACAACCAATTTAATGGTAATTATGTGTTTATTCGTCACAGCAACACCTACATTACCAAATACCTACACTTACAACGACGTATGGTCAAAACGGGTCAACGAGTCAAGCAAGGACAAACGATTGGTACTTTAGGAGGGACAGGAAGAGTCACCGGCCCTCATCTCCACTATGAATTTTTGGTCAACGGTGTACACAAAAACCCAAGAACAGTCTCTTTACCGCAATCTAAATCCCTAACGGGCCAAGCAAAAACCACCTTTATCGCCAATGCTCAAATTAGGCTTGGGAAGCTAGAACGCTATAGCCAATTACTCTATGCCAATAAATAATAAGAAAAGGCCCACCAATAATGTGGGCCTCATTGTGTAAGATTGAGCAGGTTACTCTTCGAGAGTAGGTGGTGGTTCCTTACGCCCCAACATCAACAAGCAAGGCGTCAGTACTAACGTTAAGACAGTGGCAAAAGCAAGGCCTCCCGCAACGGCCGTGGCGAGTTGTGACCACCATTGCGTGCTGGGAGCGCCAAACTCAATTTTTTGGTTAATCAAATCGATGTTCATCTCCAGTACCATTGGCAATAACCCTAAAATAGTCGTCACTGTAGTCAATAAAACGGGCCTTAAACGCTGAACACCAGTGCGTAAAATGGCCTCTTGTTTTGACAAGCCTCTGCGTATCAGTTGGTTATAAGTATCTATCAATACGATATTGTTATTCACCACGATACCGGCCAAGGCGATGACCCCAATACCTGACATAATAATGCCGAAAGGTTTTTGGAAAATCAGCAGACCTGCAAATACTCCGACCGTTGAAAACAGTACTGCACTTAAAATGAGGAATGCTTGGTAAAAACTATTAAATTGCGTAACCAGAATTAACCCCATAACCACCAGCGCAATCAAAAAGGCATTTTTTAGAAATTCTGAGGAATGTTCCTGCTCTTCATTTTGCCCTCGTAATTTAAACTCCACCCCATTAGGTAAATTCAGTTCCGACAATGCTTGAGTAACTTTGGGCAATTCAAGGGCCAGATTATACCCTTCCTTTAGATCCGCCATAATATCGATAACCCGTCGACCATCAATCCGTTTGATCGTATCTTGTTTGTGATCCGGTTTTATCTGCGCAAAATTGGTTATCGGCACCAGACCTGCGGGTGTGTTGACCCGTAACTGATCAAATCGACCAATATCACGCTTATCCTCTGGATAACGCACCAAAATATCGACCTCTTCGTTTGCATCATCAGGCAAGTAGTCACCAATTTTTAGCCCATTAGTCACAAATTGCACTGTGTTACCCACCAATGTCGCATCGGCTGAAAATCGAGAAGCATCATCACGTCGAATATCAATTCGCCAGTCAATTCCTTCTTTATTTGAGGTGTCACTGATATTAGTCAACGCGGGATTGTTATCAGCCCACTTTCTGACCATTTTAGCGGCCTCATTAAGATTTTCAGGAGTACGCGCCGACATTTCAATCACCAGATCATGCTCAACCGGTGGCCCTGCATCTGGAAATTTATACTCGATTTCCACCCCTGAAAACTGATCTGTGGTGCTTTTAAGCTCTTCAATAATCGCTTTGACGGTGCGGCGATATTGCCAATCAACAGGGGTAATTTGAATCTGGCCAATTTCATCCTCTCCCCCCGTTCGAGTATAGACGCTCTCAAATTCCTCATGACCAAGCATCACCAGCTCAATTTCTCGCATTAAGGTGTCTTTTTCTTGGATGGAAAGATCGCCATAAGAACGAACTTTAACGGTGAAATAAGGCGGATCCACCTCTGGGAAGAATTCGGCACCGAGCCCTGCTTTGGCATAAGCAAAACCAATCACAATCGCGAGCACTATCGCACTGAACAGTATTTTAAGTGGGTGACGAATCGCAATGGCCAACGTGTGATAATAGAGCTTGGTGATGCCCGTCGCTTGGGCAAAATCACCTTCATGTAAAGCAATCATCCGTGCTTGACTGGCAGCCGAAGCATGTTGCGGTCGGCCAATTAAGCCTCCCAGCACAGGAACAAAAAGCAGTGCCATAATCAATGAAGCAGCCAGTGTAGCGATAAGCGTGAGAGGCAAGTATTTCATGAACTCACCCGTGATATCTGGCCAAAAAAGCAGAGGGGCAAAAGCGGCTAAAGTAGTAGCAGTTGATGCGGTAATCGGCCATGCCATCCGTTTTGCGGCATCTCGATACGCTTCTTTACGCGGCACACCTTCTTGCATGCGCCGATCAGCAAACTCAGTTACCACTATGGCTCCATCAACCAGCATGCCAACCGCCATAATTAATGCAAATAACACGACAATATTGACGGTTAGTCCAAACACCGACAAGACTAATAATCCGGTCAAAAATGAGCCTGGTATTGAGATACCAACCAGCAGCGCCGTCCTCATTCCCAAAATAACGATAATCACGATCACGACTAAAATAATGGCCGACAGAATATTGTTTTGTAGATCGTTGAGCATGATTTCAACGTCTTTCGACTCATCCCACGTGTATTTCACCAACAAATTACTTGGCCAATCTTCCCGTTTTTGCGCCTCTCCCATTACCGTTTTTACCAGCTCAACAGTTTCGATGATATTTTCACCAGCACGCTTTTTAACGTCCAACACCACCGCCGATTTGCCATCTAAACGAGCAAAGCTTTCGGGGTCCCGAAATGCTCGTCTGACGGTCGCGATATCGCCAAAGGTGATTACTTGCTTACCATCAACCTTCACCGGAAGCTCTAACACATCTTTCAAGGATTCAAAAACTGAAGGAACCTTTACGGAAAAACGTCCGTAGCCCGTATCGACGAAACCCGCCGCAACGACTTTATTATTCAGTGCGATTAAGTTATAGATATCGCCTTGATCGAGTCCGTAACTTTCCATCAATAGGGGATCGACAATGATCTCAACAATATCTTCGCGATCGCCAGCGATATCAACTTCTAATACTTGTCGGTAGCTTTCTAATTTGTCTCTCAACTGCCTTGCAATTTGTACGATAGCTCGCTCTGGTAAAGTGCCATAAAGCACCACTGATAATACCGGCTGCTCTGATGCCAATGTTACTTCGTTCACGGTCGGCTCATCGCTGTCTGCTGGTAGCTTCGGCTCGGCCAAATTGACCGCATCTCTCACATCCGCCATCGCTTTATCAAGGTTAACGCCAACGTTAAATTCCAAAACTACAGAAGCATGCCCTTCGGAAGCATTCGACGTCATCTCTTTTACGCCTTCAATAGAGCGCATTTCTTGCTCTAGGGGCCGCACGATAAGGCGCTCAGCATCACTCGGTGATATGCCTTGATGACTTACGGAGACATAAATAATAGGAATAGTAATGTCAGGGCTCGATTCTTTAGGGATCGAAAAATAGGTCGCCACGCCAGCGATCAAGATAAAAATCAGCAGCGATAACATAGTGCGCGAGCGAGAGAGCGCCGCATCAATAATAGAAAACATGGCGCCCCCTACTGCGCTGAGTGGTTAGGTTTCTTGACCGCAATCACTTGATCACCATCTCGAACAAAACCTTGCCCAACGGTGATAATATCCACCGTCTCCCCTAGCCCAGTTAGCCACACACCATCTTGCTCCGCTTTTACCAATTGAATGGGGATGAAGCGAACACGATCTTGCTGCAGAGTTTTAACACCTAAATTTCCTTGATCATCCAGCGCAAGCATGGCAGGCGTGATTTTCACCGCCAGTTGTGTTTCCAAACTCATCTCCACTTCAGCGCTCACACCCGCGGGGATCGTTTGATTGGGATTGTCTAATTCCACTTCGATAGCAAACGTGTTGGTGGTAGGCGATGAGACGCGAGAAATATAACGAACCTTGCCATCGACAGTAGAACCATCGATAAAACGTACACGAGCAATTTGGTCTTGTTTGATTTTTTGGATGTGTCGTTCGCTGACATCCGCTTCTATCACTAATTTACTGAGATCAATAAAGGTGACCATCGGGTCACCCACTCCGACAAAATCGCCTTTTTCTATCAATATGTCTTGAACAATGCCATCGAAGGGAGCCACAACTGACGTATTACGTAAAGCCAATTGGGCACGACTTTGCACAGCGCTGGCTTCCGCTAAAGCGGCTTGCGCCGAAGCAAAGGCCACTTCGCCTTGTAAGCCTCGATTTTTTAACGACTCAGCGGCACTGAATTCTTTTTGTTTGAGTTTGAACAAGGCTTGCGCACTCTCTAATTGAGCCGCTAGATCAGCTTGATCGATTAAGACGATCTGTTGTCCTTTATTGACAGGCTGTCCTTTTGCTATCGATATCTGAGTAATTTTTCCTGCGATTTCAGCACCAATTTTAGCTTGACGATTAGGTGCGGTCCGACCGTAAAGATCGATATGCTTATCGGTCGATTCAGCCTCAAAAGATTGGTAAATAACTTTCGCAAGAGGAATGGTGTCATTGGCAGTTTGCCGGGGCTCTTCCGCTTTCAATGCCCCAAAACCTAACCAAAAACAGAGAAGTAGGATAAAAATCGTCGAGAGTAGCCAAGGTCGTTGCGAAAAAAAGCGGCCAATAGATGAACGGCTGATTTTGGTATCAGGCATAAATAATCCTTTATTATGTTCTTGCCTTCTTAAGGTTAAGGCAAAGCCCTACATTACATCCAAATACGTAGGGCTATTAAGCTTAATTAGCTACAGTAGATTAATTGTGCATCGAACCTTTTTTAGTTAAACACTAAATGATGCACCACAACCGCATGTTGTTGTTGCATTAGGATTGTTGACAAAAAAACGAGAGCCTTCTAGGCCTTCTGTGTAATCGACAATGCCACCTATCAAATATTGTAAGCTCATCGGGTCAACCACTAATGTCACGCCACTATTAACTATTGTTGTATCGCCATCGTTTACATTTTCATCAAAGGTAAACCCATATTGAAAACCGCTACAACCACCACCAGTAATATAAACGCGCAGTTTTAGCGCTGGATTCTCTTCTTCAGCAATCAACATTTTTACGCGTTGTGCTGCAGTATCAGAAAATGACAATGGTACATTTACTTCACTCACGATGGCCTCTCTCACTCGTGTTAATACCTGTCAGACTTATTATGCTTAACTTATGCCTGTAAAGGTGATTCTTTTTTAATAATGCAATGATTATCTAATACCTGACCTATTCGTTCAAGTATTCACCGTCACTTAAGCTAAAACTCCAACTATCGAGGCATTATGCACTGAAAAAACACTCACTGTCGCGTGAGTTGTACACTATACGGCGCTTATTTGGCTGTGAATGAGCTCAGAAAATGAGTGAAAAAAAGTGTCTTTGGTGAGTTTGGGTATACAATGCGACACCAACTGGTCCGAACAAGCAGAAGAGGATAAATCCATGACCAAATCAGCAGAGCTTTATCAAAAGGCACAACGTGCAATCCCCGGTGGAGTTAACTCTCCTGTACGTGCTTTTAACGGAGTTGGTGGCTCGCCGATTTTTATCGACCGCGCAGACGGCCCGTTGATTTTTGATGCTGATGGCAAAGCTTATATTGATTATGTCGGCTCTTGGGGGCCAATGATACTAGGCCACAACCATGCGGTCATTCGTGAAGCCGTGATAGGCGCAGCGCAGCGCGGTCTCAGTTTTGGTGCGCCGACCGAGATGGAAATCGATATGGCAGAATTAGTTTCTGAGCTGGTTCCATCGATGGAACAGTTGCGTATGGTCAGTTCCGGTACCGAAGCGACGATGAGCGCCATTCGTTTAGCTCGTGGATTCACTGGGCGCGATAAAATTTTAAAATTTGAAGGCTGCTATCACGGTCATGCGGACAGTTTGCTAGTAAAAGCAGGCTCTGGCGCCTTAACATTAGGCCAACCAAGCTCTCCTGGTGTGCCTGCTGATTTTGCTAAACATACACTGACCGCCACTTTTAATGATTTAGAATCTGTACGTGAATTGTTCGCGGCCAATAAAGACCAAATAGCCTGCATTATCGTCGAACCGGTCGCGGGCAACATGAACTGCATTCCACCAGTAGAAGGGTTCCATGAAGGCTTACGTGAGATTTGTGACCAAGAAGGCGCTCTGCTGATCTTTGATGAAGTAATGACAGGTTTTCGTGTTGCACTAGGTGGTGCACAGGCTTACTACAACATCAAACCAGACTTAACAACGCTAGGGAAAGTGATTGGCGGTGGTATGCCTGTTGGCGCTTTTGGTGGACGCCGTGATGTGATGCAATACATCGCTCCAACGGGCCCGGTGTACCAAGCTGGTACGCTATCAGGTAACCCTGTGGCTATGGCTGCGGGTTATGCCTGCTTGACGCTTCTAAAAGAAGAAGGCAATGAAAAACGTCTCGCGGCCAAAACAAAGCAATTGGCTGATGGATTCAAAGAACTCGCAGACAAACACGGCATTCCTTTGCTGGTCAGCCAAGTTGGTGGCATGTTCGGCTTCTTTTTTACCGATCAAGAACGCGTCACCTGTTATGAAGAAGTCGCAAAATGTGATGTTGAACGTTTCAAGCGCTTCTTCCATTTGATGCTCGATCATGGTGTCTATTTAGCGCCTTCAGCTTTTGAAGCAAGTTTTACTTCTTTGGCGCACGGCTCCAAAGAAATTGAAGCGACATTAGAAGCGGCCGATCGCTGCTTTGCGATGATGGCAGCTCAAGCGGAATAGGCACCATTAGGCAGACTCATCATAATTATAAAGGGCTGTAGATCAGCCCTTTATTCATTTCAGACTCAATAAGCAAGCTATCATTGCCAGTAATAAATCACTAAAACGACCAACGCCATCATGCTGATGGCAAACCACGGTAGCTTCAACTTTTTTTTATGCTGGTTTTGACACCCTTTTTCATTATCACAACATCCCATCTCATCAGTTCCTCATTGATAACACGCTGATTTGCAGTCATTATAACCCTATTACTTTACAAGGTTGGATTAACAACGTGTCAGAAAAAGTGAAAATCACCTCTAGCCACTGGGTGCTCATTGCGGCACTTGTCGCTGCGGCTATTGCTTGTTATCTGTTGATTGCACCTTATATCAACTCGATTGTGATGGCTTTCATCATCTCGTTATTGATGTTTCCCATTCATGAGTGGCTCGAACGAAAAATCCCCAAATACAAAAATACCGCCTCGTTTCTCTCGTGTATTATTTTGACGTTTATTATTGTGATTCCACTGCTGTTTGTCTTTGCTGCTATTGTGCAGCAAGGGTCGGTATTTTCTCAGAACATGTACCAATGGGTCACTCATGGTGGCATTCAAACCGCCTTTGCTCATCCTTGGATTGTCAAAGGACTCGCCATTGCGAATCAATATTTGCCCTTTGATGAAATTCAGCCACAACAAATCGCACAAAAAGTGGGGCAATTTGCCAGTTCATTTGGCACCAACTTGGTCAGTATTAGCGCAAAAGTGCTGGGTGATGCGACCAGTTTTTTGATGGATTTCTTCTTAATGCTGTTCGTGTTGTTTTTCCTACTCCGTGATCACGATAAGCTCATCAGCGCTCTTAGGCACATCCTGCCATTGTCGCGTAGTCAAGAAGACAGGTTGCTATGCGAAATTGAGCAAGTCTCCAAATCGGCTGTCATGGGGTCATTTTTAACCGCAATAGCGCAAGGCTTTGCGGGTGGGTTTGGTATGTGGCTCGCCGGTTTCCCTGGGTTATTTTGGGGCACCATGATGGGGTTTGCTTCGTTTATTCCAGTTGTCGGTACTGCTCTGATATGGATTCCAGCCACTATTTATCTCTTTCTAACCGGAGATAGCACATGGGGCATATTCTTGGCCCTCTGGAGCGTTATCATTGTTGGCTCAATTGATAATTTATTGCGGCCCTTTTTAATGCAAGGGAGCGCGGGCATGAACACCTTAATGATCTTCTTTTCTCTGCTCGGTGGTATTCAGCTGTTTGGCCTGATTGGGTTAATTTACGGCCCACTCATTTTTGCCATCACTATGGTGCTGTTTAATATTTATGAGGAAGAGTTTAAAGGTTTTCTCAATCAACAAGATAATAGCTAACTTTTGACTTACTGACGATCAAGCTAGAAGCAAGGGGCAGACTGTGCGAGAATCTGCCCCTCTTTTTTAGCGCAGAGCCTACTATGTCCAGTTACACCGCACCAAGTCAAATTGCCCAGCGTCAGCTTGCTTATTTCGAAGGAAAACATCTTTTAGTGGCTGGAGAAGCGGAGGATTTATTTCCTGTAGAGTTAGCTAATCATTGTCGCTCTGTTTCGGTGTTCACCACTCATTATGGTTACTACCGCCAACTCGAATCCTATTCGCAAATTACATGTCATTTTGGCGCTCAATTTGAGCAAAAAACCGATGCAGACATGATTCTGCTTTACTGGCCCAAAGCGAAGCAGGAAGCTGAATATCTGCTTGCGATGCTGTTGGCCAAACTGGGCAAAGAGACTGAGATTGTGGTCGTGGGTGAAAACCGATCGGGCATAAAAAGCATTGAAAAAATGTTTGCAGCTTATGGGGTGGTTAAAAAGTATGATTCAGCTCGACGCTGTTCGTTCTATTGGGGGCAATGCACCCAGCAGCCACCAAGCTTCCAAATTGCAGACTGGTTCAAAACTTATCAGGTGCAGTATCAGCAACACGCACTGATTGTAAAAAGTTTACCTGGCGTATTTAGTCATGGCGAGTTTGACCTCGGCAGCCAACTGTTACTCGATACACTACCTAAACTGAGAGGAAAAGTTCTCGACTTTGGTTGTGGTGCTGGTGTGTTGGGTACTGTAATGGCCACATTAAACCCAGATATCGAGATTGAACTGTGCGATATCAGCGCGCTTGCGATTGAATCAACCAAAGCAACCTTGATAGCGAATAACATATCAGGGAATGTATTTGCCTCTGATGTCTACTCAGATACCGCTAAAGATTATCAATTTATCGTCTCAAACCCCCCTTTCCACTCCGGATTAGAGACCAGCTATAGTGCGACAGAAGCCTTACTGGCTAACGCACCAAGCCATCAAACCGTGAAAGGCGAACTTTTTATTGTGGCCAACAGTTTTCTTAAATATACCCCGCTGATTGAACAGGCTTATGGTCATTGCGAGGTGTTAAATAAGACTAACAAATTCATCATTTACCACGCAAAAAAAACATTACAAAAGTCGCAACAATAAGTGTAATCCACTCTCAACTGGTCACTAAACTGGATGATTTTTACGAATTTTGCGTTAGTGACCACGCTTTCCACAGGACTTACTTGTCAACGTAAAAAAAATCGTTAATTTCGTAACTTTAGGTTTTATTTGTTTTTTTCATTAACTTTAACGACTACCTCAT
>NZ_CAWNHY010000290.1:0-15523 GCF_963874335.1 Vibrio sp. V10_P2A27P122
GGCTTAGGCTTCCCTTTTTGTTTGATGTGACCCTTAGTACATTTCCCTTGCTAATCCTGCTTCGTTTCTGTACTATTTGCCGTCCTTAATTCTCGGTCTTTTTTTTTCGTTCCTTGCTTCCTATGGACGACCGAGCCAAACCTGGAAGCTGAATAATCCGTAAGGAGCAACCGATGCGTCATTATGAAATCGTATTCATGGTGCACCCAGATCAAAGCGAGCAAGTTGCTGGCATGATCGAGCGTTACACTGGTTCTATCACTGAAACTGGCGGTACTATCCACCGTCTAGAAGATTGGGGTCGTCGTCAAATGGCTTACCCAATCAACAAGCTTCACAAAGCTCACTACGTTCTTATGAACGTTGAAGCTGACCAAGCTGTGATTGATGAGCTAGAAACTGCTTTCCGTTTTAACGATGCAGTTCTACGTAACATGATCATGCGTACTAAAGCTGCTATCACCGAGCCATCAATCATGCTGAAAGCTAAAGAAGAGCGTTCTAAGCGTGATGAAACTCGTTTCGATGCAGACGCTGAGTAATTGATTTGATGACCAATCGGATGGAGTTGAGTGGCACTGTCGCAAAACCTCCCATTCGAAGCCAAAGTCCTGCGGGTATTGAACATTGCCGTTTCTGGCTTGAACATCGCTCAACAGTGATAGAAGCTGATTTACCGAGACAAGTCTATTGTCGTATGCCGGTAGTCGTCAGTGGGCAGAGGTCAACGAATCTCACTCAACACTTAGTACAAGGCAGCACCATAACCGTAAGTGGCTTTGTCGCTTACCAAACTAGCCATAATGGCGTAGGTAAATTGGTGCTACATGCCGACCACATTACTCAAATTTAAGATCAGGAGATAGCCCATGGCTCGTTTCTTCCGTCGTCGTAAATTCTGCCGTTTCACTGCAGAAGGCGTACAAGAGATTGATTACAAAGATGTAGCAACTCTTAAAAACTACATAACTGAAGCTGGTAAAATCGTACCTAGCCGTATCACTGGTACTAGCGCTAAATACCAACGTCAGCTAGCTCGTGCAATCAAGCGTTCTCGCTACCTAGCTCTATTGCCATACACTGATAAACATCAGTAATTGGCACCGTTTATTAAGAAAGAGGATTAATCAATGCAAGTTATTCTACTTGATAAAATCGGTAACCTAGGCAGCCTTGGCGACACTGTAAGCGTGAAATCTGGTTATGCTCGTAACTTCCTTATCCCACAAGGTAAGGCTGTAATGGCAACTAAATCTAACGTTGAAATGTTTGAAACTCGTCGTGCTGAACTTGAAGCTAAAGTTGCTGAGCAACTTGTTGCATCTCAAGCTCGTGCTGAACAAGTTAACGCTCTTGAAGCTGTTGTTATTACTTCTAAAGCAGGCGATGAAGGTAAACTATTTGGTTCTATTGGTACTCGTGATATCGCTGATGCTATTACAGCGGCAGGTGTTGCAGTATCTAAGAGCGAAGTTCGTCTACCTGAAGGTGCTCTACGTAACGTAGGTTCTTTCGAAGTGAGCATCCAACTTCACTCAGAAGTGTTTGCAACTGCGAAAATTCAAATCGTTGCTGAATAATTTCAGTCTTCGGATGAATTGAAAACACCAGCCTTGGCTGGTGTTTTTTTATCTTCAAACTACCTAGAAACGAAACTGTAAACTAAATGAAGTGACGCTATCGGCTTTACTTAGTCCTGCTGGAACCTTATCGTGGTATTGGCGAGACAAGTTCACTTTCAACGCAATCGAATCAGTAATGTGATTGGTTAAAATGAGTTCGCTATCGGTTCTGATGTTACTTTCTCCTGCGACAAGAGTCAGTTCAGAGGAGATGGTTAAATTATCGAAAGTTGCCCAAACACCCTTTAAGTTACCACGAAATATGACTTCTTCGACTGTATTTGCAAATACAATATCTGTACTTGATATCTCATCTAGATTGGGTTTTTGGTAACGAAAACCGGGCCCTATTTCAATCTCTAATAGCAATATGTCGGTATTCATCAATTGGTAACCCATTCCACCAGATAGCGTGTAGTCTTTGAAATAGGCGCTGTATTTCGAATCAACACCGTTAAAGTTTGCGTATAGATAGGCTTTTGAGGCTAACTTATAGTCACTTTGCAGCGAATAGTTTGCCTGCCGCTTATTCTCTTTTCCATTTTTATCAAGACGATACAATTTCCACTCACCATTGGTTCGATGGCGACCTGTTATGTATTCTGTCTTGACTCGTGAATTCAATGACTCTGAATCAGTATTACCTGAGTGGGCTTGGTAACCCAATTCGACTTGGCTATTCCAAGGAGAAGGAACTTCGATTTCCGTATCGTTTTTAAGATCCTCATTAGCATAAGCTGCACTCATCGCGAACAGGCTAAAACTAAGAAACCAAATTTTGGACACGAAGCACCCCTAAAGTGAATAAAAATAGTGGGCGAAATAGTAGGTGTAGGGCGGTTCTGTTTGGTCAGCATGAGGTTAATTCTCTACGAGATAAACACAAAGTTTCGTTTACATAATTACAAATGATCTATTCTGGCTATAATGGTCGGTCATTAGATAGTATTGAGCGAAGTCATGGCTGCACCACGAACAGATCAACGAAATCGTAAACCGTTTGACGCACAAGTCGACGCAATTAAAGTTCCTCCACATTCGATCGAAGCTGAGCAATCAGTGATTGGGGGCTTGCTATTGGATAACGAACGTTGGGATACGGTGGCAGAGCGTGTGGTCAGCAAAGACTTCTATAGCCGTGCACACCGCCTAATTTTTGATGCAGCTAAATCGATTTTGGAAGCCAGTAAGCCACTCGATCTTATTACATTATCTGAGTATCTCGAGCGTCGCGAACAGTTGGAAGATGTCGGCGGTTTTGCTTATTTAGCGGATTTGGCGAAAAATACGCCCAGTGCGGCTAACATTAATGCTTATGCTGAAATCGTAGCGGAACGAGCATTGGTGCGTAACCTTATCGGTGTTGCCAATGAGATTGCGGATGCAGGTTATGATCCGCAAGGGCGCAGTTCGGAAGATTTGCTCGATCTGGCTGAAAGTAAAGTGTTCGCCATTGCTGAGGAGCGTACCAGCGAAAATGAAGGCCCGCAGAATGTCGATTCGATTTTAGAAAGAACTTTAGAGCGTATTGAACTGCTGTATAAAACACCACAAGATGGTGTCACGGGCGTGAATACGGGGTTTGCTGATCTCAATAAGAAAACGGCTGGTTTACAAGGTTCTGATTTGATCATTGTAGCTGCTCGCCCTTCTATGGGTAAAACGACGTTTGCCATGAACTTGTGTGAAAACGCGGCCATGGAGCAAGAAAAACCGGTTCTTATCTTCTCTCTTGAGATGCCGGCTGAACAAATCATGATGCGTATGTTGGCATCGCTTTCTCGCGTTGATCAAACCAAAATTCGTACTGGGCAGCTGGATGATGAGGATTGGGCACGAATTTCATCTACCATGGGTATTCTCATGGAAAAGAAAAATATGTACATAGATGATAGCTCAGGCCTAACGCCTACCGAGGTTCGTTCTAGAGCTCGTCGTATTGCGCGCGAGCATGGCGGCTTATCGCTCATCATGGTCGACTACTTGCAGTTGATGCGAGTTCCTTCGCAATCGGATAACCGTACTTTAGAAATTGCGGAGATCTCTCGCTCGTTAAAAGCGCTGGCTAAAGAATTGAATGTGCCCGTGGTGGCTTTATCGCAGCTTAACCGTTCGTTGGAGCAGCGCGCCGATAAACGCCCAGTCAACTCCGACTTGCGTGAATCCGGTTCGATAGAACAAGATGCCGATTTGATCATGTTCATTTATCGCGACGAGGTGTATCACCCTGATAGTTCGTTAAAGGGTATCGCAGAGATTATTATAGGTAAGCAACGTAACGGCCCGATTGGTTCTGTACGGTTGACCTTCCAAGGGCAGTATTCTCGTTTTGACAACTATGCAGGCCCTGCATTTGACGATGAGTAATTTGATGAGCTACATGAAAGCGGCAACCGCCTGCATCGATCTCGATGCGTTAAAGCACAACCTACAGCGAGTAAAACAGCAGGCACCAAACAGTAAAATTATGGCGGTGGTCAAAGCAAATGGTTATGGTCATGGACTTCGGCATGTTGCGAAACATGCACTAGGCGCGGATGCATTTGGCGTGGCGCGCATTGAAGAAGCGCTGCAACTGAGAGCGAGCGGTGTGGTAAAACCTATCTTGTTGCTTGAAGGTTTTTATTCCCCGATGGATCTTGCTGTATTGGTGACCAATAACATTCAAACCGTTGTTCACTGTGAGGAGCAGTTAGTCGCCTTAGAGCAAGCTCAATTAGATGTCCCAGTCAATGTTTGGTTGAAAATCGATAGCGGAATGCATCGTTTAGGTGTGCGCCCAGAACAATACCCCGATTTTTTAGAACGTTTGCAAGCGTGTAAAAACGTAGTGAAGCCATTGCGTTATATGAGTCATTTTGGTTGTGCCGATGAACTCGATAAATCAACGACTTCTGAGCAAATTGAGCTATTTTTAGCAATGACAAAAGGTCATGAGGGTGAAAGATCACTTGCTGCCTCCGCTGGTTTATTAGCTTGGAAGCACAGCCAGTTAGAGTGGGTTCGCCCAGGTATTATTATGTATGGCGTTTCTCCTTTTGATGATAACTCGGCGCAAGCGCTGGGCTATCAACCTGTAATGACATTAAAATCACACTTGATCGCAGTGCGTGATGTTAAAGCGGGAGAGAGTGTCGGCTACGGTGCCACTTGGACAAGCTTGCGTGACACTAAGGTTGGTGTTATCGCAATTGGCTATGGCGATGGTTATCCTCGCACTGCACCCAATGGAACTCCGGTTGTTGTCAATGGGCGTAAAGTGCCGATTGCAGGGCGAGTTTCAATGGATATGCTTACGGTCGATCTCGGTCCACAAGCCTGCGATAAGGTGGGTGATGAGGTTATTTTATGGGGAAAAGAGCTACCAGCAGAAGAAGTGGCCTCTCACATCGGCACGATCGCTTACGAGTTAGTGACGAAACTCACTTCTCGTGTTGAGATGTCGTATCAATAAAGCCAGAGTATGCACCCATTAGGTTTACCTGACCTAACTCAATATGAGAGCGGGTAAGCTGCGTCATAATGGCGCTCACAAAACGAATAACGACGTGTTGCCTTCCAAATATAGGCAGTCGATACCATTTTCTTTTTTTGCTCAATCGGGGATTCCATCATTTTGAAACAGAGTTTAGGAATGATAGGAATAAAACCTACTGTCACATCGGGATAGATACCATGTTGAAAAATATCAATCCAACGCAAACCAACGCTTGGAAAGCACTGACTGCGCATTTTGAATCAGCGCAAGATATGGACCTTAAATCGCTTTTTGCACAAGATGCACAACGTTTCGATAAATTCTCGACTCGTTTTGGTTCAGATATTCTTGTTGATTACTCAAAAAATTTGATCAACGAAGAGACCTTACAACATTTACAAGCATTGGCGAATGAGACTGAACTAAAGTCAGCCATCGACGCTATGCTGCAAGGATGCGCGATCAACCAAACTGAAGGCCGTGCCGTACTGCACACTGCGTTACGCAACCGCAGTAACACACCGGTCATGGTTGATGGTGAAGATGTGATGCCAGCCGTGAATGCGGTACTTGAGAAGATGAAATCGTTTTCTGAACGAGTGATTTCTGGTGAATGGAAAGGTTACACTGGTAAAGCGATTACCGATATTGTCAACATTGGTATTGGTGGTTCAGACCTTGGCCCATACATGGTCACAGAAGCACTTGCGCCGTATAAGAATCATCTTAATCTTCATTTCGTTTCTAACGTTGATGGAACACACATCGTTGAAACGTTGAAAAAAGTCAATCCAGAAACCACGCTATTTTTAGTGGCTTCAAAGACGTTTACTACCCAAGAAACCATGACCAATGCACATACGGCTCGTGATTGGTTCTTAGCGGAAGCAGGCGATGAAACTCATGTTGCAAAACATTTTGCGGCGCTGTCGACTAATGCGAAATCAGTCGCTGAGTTTGGTATTGATACAGACAACATGTTCGAATTTTGGGATTGGGTCGGTGGACGCTACTCACTATGGTCAGCAATTGGTCTATCCATTGTATTGGCTGTAGGCTATGACAACTTTGTGGAACTGCTGTCCGGCGCGCATGAGATGGATCAACATTTTGTGGCGACACCTTTTGAGCAAAATATTCCTGTGATCCTAGCCTTGATTGGTATTTGGTATAACAACTTCCACGGCGCCGAATCAGAAGCGATTCTGCCTTATGACCAATACTTACATCGCTTTGCCGCTTATTTCCAACAGGGCAATATGGAATCAAACGGTAAATACGTAGATCGTAACGGTCAAGCGGTAACTTACCAAACGGGTCCAATCATTTGGGGTGAGCCCGGTACTAATGGTCAACACGCCTTTTATCAATTGATCCACCAGGGAACAAAATTGATCCCGTGTGATTTTATTGCGCCAGCGCTCAGCCATAACCCAGCGGGTGATCATCACCAAAAATTGATGTCGAACTTTTTTGCTCAAACAGAAGCGTTAGCGTTTGGAAAAACGCAGCAAACCGTTGAAGCTGAGCTAAAAGCGGCGGGCAAATCAGCACAAGAAATGACGGCAATCGCACCATTTAAAGTGTTTGAAGGGAACCGCCCAACCAACTCAATCTTAGTTAAGCAGATCACGCCACGCACTTTGGGCAACCTTATTGCGATGTACGAGCATAAAATTTTCGTACAGGGGGTTATTTGGAATATCTTCAGTTTCGATCAATGGGGCGTTGAGCTTGGTAAGCAGTTAGCAAACCAAATTCTGCCTGAGTTAGCCGACGATGCTCAAGTGAGTTCACACGACAGCTCAACCAATGGTTTGATTAACGCGTTTAAGACATTTAAAGCGTAATGCGTCAAAACCTTACTTGGATGTGAGTAAGGTTTTATCCAAATAAAAAAGGTTGATACTTAACGGTATCAACCTTTTTTTCTTTAATGAAAGAGCTTACTCGAAACAGATTTCGATAAAAGCGTTACCCCACTGAGAGGTAAACGGCATGATAATAATTGCACCTTCGCATTTATGACGAATCGTGTGGCCTTTTCCTGAGACAACAACCGGAGTTGCCATATCAAAGTCAAAACCACTCTCGGCAAGAATACGTTTAGCTCCGCCTGTCACCATGTTGGTGATTTCGCCGACCATATCTGTCACTTCTTCATTGAGACCGTTGGGGCGTTCACCTAACATATTTTGCATGATTTCCAATGCTAGACTTTCATCAAAAGTAATAGACATGGAACCACGGCTTTGACTACCAACCATACCAATCAAGCCAGAGACATCACCACGGGCAATCTCATCTTTCTTTACACGAGGTTTCTGTGGCTTCAACTCTAATGAAGCCATCGTTTTTAACACGTTCATTAAAGAAGCTAAAAACGGGTTTACAAATTCAGCGCGCATAACCTTCTTCTACTGTTTTTATACTTTCAGACTTGAGGAACACGTTTGGCAAACACCATGAGATTCAATAACGTGATTAACGATGTTAAAACCGTGTTTCTCAGCGTTGCTTGCTAGCAAGGCTATCAGACTATCATCTTGAAGTTCAATAACATTGCCACATTTGTCACAAATTAATAGGTGTGAGAAATGCTTATTAGCATTACAAGAGCAACATGAAATAAAGCTATTTGTTGACTCCACTCTATGAATAAAGCCTTGTTCTAACAAAAAGTCCAGAGCGCGATACACCGTTGGTGGTTTCGCTTGGGGCTCGCTTTGCTTTAAATCTTCAAGCAATTCATAAGCACTGGATGCTTTTTTGCTTGAACAAATCAGTTCAAACACTCTCTTTCGTTGAGAAGTTAGTCGTACTCCTCTCGCTGCGCATAGTTCTTCTATTTGTTTCGTTAGCTTGTGGTCCAAATTTATCACCATAACCATTGGACTTTAATAATAATATACTATTTCCAGATTAATAGCCTTGTAGCCTACAACATTTTCTGGAGTTAGTTAGCGATGTGATCGTTGTTTGCAACGAAAATAGTACTTAAATTACCTTATATCGATGCAAAACGATACAGAAGAAGAACTGTTGGCGCTATAAACTCGAAGCGATTACAATGCCAAACTTTGTTTTTGGCTGTAAGTTTAGCCATTGAAACTGACTGAATTGGGATATCTAAATCATGACTCACCCTTGTAGGCTATCAGTAGCACCCATGCTCGATTGGACAGATCGCCACTGCCGATACTTTCATCGCTTGCTGTCCTCGCAAACGTTACTGTATACCGAGATGGTCACGACAGGCGCGATCATTCATGGTAAAGGGGACTTCTTGGCTTACAACGAGGAGGAACACCCAGTAGCGTTACAATTGGGTGGTTCGAATCCTCAAGACCTTGCTCATTGTGCCAAACTTGCCCAGCAGTACGGGTACGATGAAATCAACCTCAATGTAGGTTGCCCGTCCGATCGCGTCCAGAATGGTCGTTTTGGTGCTTGTTTAATGGCTGAGCCGCAACTGGTGGCGGATTGCGTTGCAGCGATGAAATCAGTAGTTGATATTCCGGTAACCGTGAAGACGCGCATTGGTATTGATGACATGGATTCTTATGAATTTTTGACTGATTTTATTTCATTGGTATCAGAGAAAGGGGGCTGTGAACAGTTTACTATTCATGCGCGTAAGGCGTGGCTTAGTGGTTTGAGCCCAAAAGAGAACCGTGAAATACCGCCGTTAGATTACTCACGGGCATATCAGCTGAAAAAAGATTTCCCACATTTAGTCATTGCTGTGAATGGCGGTGTCAAAACCTTAGCTGAAGTCAGTGAGCATTTACAGCATCTTGATGGCGTAATGATTGGACGGGAAGCTTATCAAAGCCCTTATTTGTTGGCGGAAGTGGATCAGACCATTTTTGGTATGGATACGCCGATTAAAAAACGTTCTCAAATTATTGAAGAGATGTTTCCTTATATTGAACGTCAATTAGCTCAGGGGTCTTACCTTGGCCATATTACCCGCCATATGTTAGGTATGTTCCAAAATATGCCAGGTGCTCGTCAATGGCGACGTTATATCAGTGAGAATGCGCATAAGCCCGGTGCGGGAATTGAAGTCGTGCAAGCGGCATTAGCAAAAATTCCGAAAGAGTTGAATGTGTAAAAATTACCAACTTAAGTGGTGATTTTTACCAACAATAGAAAGGCTAAATGACTCGGTGTTATTTGGCTTTTTTATTGAAATAAATATTGCTTTTCAAGTGCTTGATTGGCCAAGAAACTGTGATTTTTTTGGTCTTGACTTGAAATCAGAGGTGGTGATAACAAGTTGGCTCGATATCTGCTAGTGGTAAGAGAAACGGAGGAAAGCATCATGTTTGAACTTATTTTCTTATTGGTTTTTATTGCAACTTTATTGGCGACAGGCATTACTTTGGCGACTGTGTTTATTGCGACGGTCATGGGCTTCATAGTATTGGCATTACTAGGCATGATTGGAGTGATGTTTAAGCTACTACCTTGGATCATTGTGATTGTTTTGGGGGTCTGGTTCTTCCGTCATGTGGTGTACACCCCTCGCTAATGTGGCAGTCAACGAAACGTTAACTCACTTCAGGAATATGCTACTATCGCGTTCAATTAAGAACATGCATTAGTAGCGAATAAATAGGGAGCAATAGGGATGAATAAACCAATTTGGTTAGCGTTGGTCAGTGTGGCAATGATGATGTCAACCGCATCGGTTCAAGCAGAATCATTTTATCGTGGAGAAGTTGGCGCTGACATGTGGTGGGGCAGCACTAAAATCGACAATACTCGTCGTGATGATGTGAAGACACCTTCAATCCACGTTGCTTTTGAGCATCAGCTACCTTATTTGCCCAATGCGAGTATTCGTTATACAACGCTTGAGGCGGATTATGCATCCTTTGATAAGTACGACTATACCTTGTATTACAATCTGTTAGAGCGACAGTTAATGTCGTTCGATGCGGGTGTTACATTCACTCAATATAGTGGTTCTCAGTATCAAGCACCAGATAGCTTGAAGTACAGTTTTGATAAGACGACTTTTAACTGGTATGCCTATGCCACAATTAAAATTCCCAATACCCAAGTTGATGTGATTGGGCAGTTTGATTTTGGTGATAGTGGCGGAATTAAAAGCGCAGATGTACTAGCGGGTTTGCAGTATTCCATACCTATTCGTGCTGGCAATGTCGCATTGCGTGGCGGCTATCGTGTGATTGATCTTGAATTCACCGAACTTGACCCAAAGACGAAAAACTCATTTGTCTTTGTTGATGGTTGGTTCTTAGGGGCTGAATTTCAATTTTAAGTATCGATTCGATACTTACGCGCTAAATGCACTTTCCATAAAACGCTACCTCTACAAGGTGGCGTTTTTTATAACTGATAATTATATTATTGCGCAATTTCTTAGCAGAATAAGCAAAATGTACCATGCTTAATTCACGAGTGGATAATGTGAAAATGGTGTGGTGATGACGATTACCGAGTTAAGGGACTTGTATCGTGAGAACAAGCTTATCGAAGCCATTATTGAACCTTCTTTCCAAGAAGGGCATTGGATAGTCGAGTTTCGGCATTGCCGTGGTGGGTTCGTGCTATTAACCGATTCTCAGGGTGACGAATGCCAGTATACCGATCTGGATCTTGCCTCTAAATCGGCTATGGAGGTGGGTTTTAAGCAAGTTCGAGTCGAGTCTAAATGAGAGAATTAAGCGTAATGCCTACTTCCAAAAAGTTATAAAACATACTTATCTATTCTTTCTTGTTATTAAAGAGAGTGGTTAATCTATTGTCACGCAATGAATAGGGAAGTCGTGACCATGTCTTCAGGAAATACCATACCCCAAGAGCTAGCCAGTTTAGCTAGCCCACTCAATGACGCGCAACTGAACGGATTGCAGCGTACTATTTCAGAACTTTCCCCGCAGCAGCTTGCTTGGGTTAGCGGATATTTTTGGGGCCTCAGTCAGTCTCAAGCATCAAGTATTTCTACTTCCAGCTCACAAGCAGCCACTTTAGTATCAATGGAGCCTGCGACTCAATTAACCATTATTTTCGCTTCTCAAACAGGCAATGCAAAAGGCCTTGCTGAAGGATTGGAAAGAGAAGCTCAGGCTGCCGGTATCGCGGTTCAATTATTCGATGCGAGTGATTACAAGGGCAAAGATCTTGCGAAAGAAACGCATGTTATTTTTGTTGCATCGACCAATGGCGAGGGCGAAGCCCCTGACAATGCATTAGCGCTGCATGAATTTTTACAATCCAAGAAAGCGCCGAAATTACCTCACTTGCAATATGGTGTGATTGGCTTAGGTGACTCCAGTTATGAATTTTTCTGCCAAACGGGTAAAGATTTTGATGCATTTTTAGAGCAGCTTGGTGCCAAACGTTTTATTGAACGAGTGGATTGCGACGTTGATTACGAACATCAAGCCGCCGAGTGGAAAGCCAAGGCATTAGCAGTGGTAAAAGAAGCTTTTGCAAGTACGTCTACGCAAGTTGTGCAATTACCCGTGAGTCAAACCACGAGTCATCTATCTCAATACAGTAAGCAAAATCCTTACAGTGCGACTTTACTGACGAGTCAAAAAATTACTGGGCGAGATTCAGGAAAAGAGGTGCACCACATTGAAATTGACTTGGGTGAGTCAGGTATAACGTATCAGTCTGGGGATGCGCTTGGAGTATGGTATGAAAACGATACAGAGTTAGTCAATGCCGTGTTATCTGCGACTGGGCTATCGGGTGTCGAAAGTGTTGACGTCGATGGCGAAAGTTTATCCATCCATAGTGCTTTAATGCATAAATATGAAATTACGGCTGCAAATCCTCAGATGGTGACCAAGTTTGCTGAGTTATCTGGTTGTACGAAACTGCTTGAGCTGGTGGAGGATAAAGAGAAGCTCAGATTGTATGCGAGCCATCATCAAGTGATTGATGTACTGCGAGAGAAGCAAACTAAACTGACGGCCCAAGCGCTACTCTCTTTATTACGTCGTTTAACGCCGCGTCTTTATTCTATCGCATCAAGTCAAAGCGAAGTTGAAGATGAAGTGCATCTTACCGTCAGCATTGTTCAGTATACACACCAAGATGAGCACCGTTTTGGGGGAGCGTCCAGTTACCTTGGCCAGCGCTTAGAAGAGGGCGACAAGGTAAAGGTTTTCATT
This sequence comes from Vibrio sp. V10_P2A27P122, assembly GCF_963874335.1. NCBI lineage: Bacteria > Pseudomonadati > Pseudomonadota > Gammaproteobacteria > Vibrionales > Vibrionaceae > Vibrio > Vibrio sp. V10_P2A27P122. The sequence continues at coordinate 12,258 of NZ_CAWNHY010000290.1, forward strand.
GAACACAATAATAATTTCAAACTACCGCAAGATGATAATGTGCCTATTATCATGATTGGTCCTGGCACCGGAATTGCGCCATTTCGTAGCTTTATTCAAGAGCGTGATAACCGTGAAGCAAAAGGAAAAAACTGGCTGTTTTTTGGTGATCGTACATTTACTCAAGATTTTCTCTATCAAGTTGAGTGGCAAAAATATCTGAAATCCGGTGTGCTGAGTCGTCTAGATGTGGCGTTTAGCCGTGATCAGCATGAGAAAGTCTACGTTCAGCATCGATTACTTGAACAATCCGAACTGGTCTGGCAATGGATTCAAAACGGTGCGTATCTTTATGTCTGTGGTGATGCAACGCACATGGCGAAAGATGTGCATGATGCACTAATTGTTATTGCACAGCAGCAAGGTGGGTTATCACGTGAACAGGCAGAGACATATATCAACGATCTGCGCAAAGCAAAACGTTATCAAAGGGATGTGTACTAATGAGCACCAAACAACAATCTAATCATCAAGAAGTATTAGGACAAGAGCTAGGCCCATTGTCAGATAACGAGCGCTTGAAACGTGAAAGTCACTTTTTACGTGGGACGATCGAGCAAGATCTGCAAGATCACATCACAGGTGGCTTTAGTGCTGACAACTTTCAGCTGATTCGCTTTCATGGCATGTATCAACAAGACGATCGCGATATTCGTAACGAACGTGCAAAACAAAAGTTAGAACCTCTGCACAATGTGATGTTACGTGCGCGCATGCCTGGCGGGATCATCACGCCGAAACAATGGCTAGCGATAGATAAATTTGCAACTGAGCACAGCCTATATGGCAGCATTCGTTTAACCACTCGCCAAACCTTTCAGTTTCACGGGGTATTGAAGCCTAACATTAAATTGATGCATCAAACGTTAAACAGCATTGGTATTGATTCGATTGCCACAGCGGGTGATGTGAACCGTAACGTACTGTGTACGTCCAATCCTGTGGAGTCTGAACTGCATCAGGAAGCTTACGAATGGGCGAAGAAGATTTCGGAACATCTGTTACCTAAAACGCGCGCTTATGCCGAAATTTGGTTGGATGGTGAAAAACTAGAAACTACAGATGAAGAGCCGATTTTAGGTAATAACTACTTACCGCGTAAGTTCAAAACGACAGTGGTTATTCCGCCCCAAAACGATGTGGATGTACATGCCAACGATTTAAACTTTGTTGCGATTGCCGAACAAGGTCGGTTAGTTGGTTTTAATGTGCTGGTGGGTGGCGGCCTAGCCATGACGCACGGTGATACTTCTACTTACCCGCGTCGTGCTGATGATTTCGGATTTATTCCTTTTGATAAAACCTTAGAAGTCGCCGCCGCTGTGGTTACGACTCAGCGTGATTGGGGAAACCGGTCTAATCGTAAAAATGCAAAAACTAAATACACACTCGATAGAGTGGGCGTCGATGTGTTCAAAGCCGAAGTTGAAAAGCGTGCTGGTATTGAGTTTGCGGTCAGCCGCCCTTACGAGCTCACAGAACGTGGTGATCGGATTGGGTGGATTGAAGGCATCGATGGTAAGCATCATTTAACACTTTTCATCGAAAATGGTCGTTTACTCGATTTCCCTGATAAACCGCTAAAGAGTGGTGTGGCAGAAATTGCTAAAATCCACCAAGGTGATTTTCGTATGACGGCCAATCAAAACCTCATCGTAGCGGGAGTACCAGCTCTACAAAAAGCCACGATTGAGCAGATTGCGCGTCAGCATGGTTTGATCAATGACAATGTGAGTGAGCAACGTAAAAATTCGATGGCGTGTGTCTCTTTCCCTACATGTCCATTAGCTATGGCTGAGGCGGAACGTTTCCTCCCTCAATTTGTAACGGATGTAGAGACGATCCTACAAAAACATGCGTTACCTAAAGAAGAAAACATTATCTTACGTGTCACAGGTTGTCCGAACGGATGTGGCCGAGCCATGTTGGCTGAAATTGGTTTAGTTGGTAAAGCACCTGGTCGCTACAACCTACATCTTGGCGGCAATAGAGCGGGCACACGTGTGCCTAAAATGTATAAAGAAAACATTACCGATAAACAGATCCTAGAAGAAATTGACCATCTAGTCGGCCGCTGGGCGCTAGAGCGTCAATCCAATGAGGGTTTTGGCGATTTCACCATTCGCACCGGCATTATAGAAGAGGTGATCATCTCTAAGAGAGATTTCTATGCTTGAAGTACCAGTAGTTCCTAAATTGTCCGAGTTATTGGCGCTAACTAAAGTAGAGCAAACGTTAAGCCTTGCCCCATTAAATGCTTATCTCGAAACGTTAACAGCGCAGCAGCGGGTGATGTGGGCGATTGAGAATCTAGAAGGAACCCATGCGCTTTCTTCTAGCTTTGGCATTCAAGCCGCATTGATGCTGCATCTGGTTTCTAGCGTAAAAAGCGATATACCAGTGGTATTGACGGATACTGGCTATTTGTTTCCTGAAACATATCAATTTATTGACCAGCTCACGGAGCACCTAAATCTCAATCTGCATATCTTCAGCGCTACGATAAGTCCATCATGGCAGGAGGCGCGTTACGGTAAACTTTGGGAACAAGGCGTTACTGGCATTGAACAATACAATCACCTTAATAAAGTAGAACCGATGCGAAGAGCGTTAGATGAACTAAATATCGGTACTTGGTTTTCTGGCCTACGCCGAGAGCAATCAGAATCGCGGGCGACATTACCTATTTTAGCGATTCAAAATGGTGTGTTTAAATTCCTACCTGTGATTGATTGGACAAATAAAGATGTACATTATTATCTGCAAGAAAATCACCTGCCGTATCATCCATTGTGGGAGCAAGGTTACCTTTCAGTTGGTGACACTCATACCACTCGTAAATGGGAACCGGGAATGAATGAAGAAGAAACGCGTTTCTTCGGCTTAAAAAGAGAGTGTGGTCTTCATGAAGAGAATAACTAAGGAGATGATGCAGGTATTTAATCTTCTATATAGTGTAAAAAAGAAATGAGTGAAACGGAAAAAGCGTCTGAAGGCGCTTTTTCTACGTTTGAAAAGATAAAAATTACAGCTAATGTGCATAACTCTGTGGGTAACGTGTTTACTTGATCTTAGTAAAATTGAATAAATAAGGCTTTGAGCAGTAATTTGGTGATTAAGCGCTATTTTTGCAATTTTTATAAAATAACGCTTGCCAACGTGACGGCGATCTCTATAATGCGACCTCACTGACACGGCACAGCCAGTAAGGGTTCAAGCCCAATTAG
>NZ_CAWNHY010000291.1:0-15452 GCF_963874335.1 Vibrio sp. V10_P2A27P122
GTCTTATCTAGCCTTGCTTGCGACCCGAGATGCGGCACCACTCATTGAGCTCAATTATCGGGTCAATGTGAAGCTCGTCACGATAATGGTTGGCAACTTCTTCGGCTTGAGTGTCCAAAACACCGGACATCGCAAGTTGGCCATTGGGTTTAAGTAACCCTTTGATCACACCATTCAGGTCACGCAGTGGGCCGGCCAAAATGTTGGCCACAACCACGTCAGCGATTAAGCCTTCAGGTTGATCTTGTGGCAAATACACTTCAAGTTGGTCAGCTACGCCATTGCGTCCTGCGTTGTCGTTAGAAGCAAGCAGTGCTTGTGGGTCGATATCAATACCGACGACTTTGGCTGCGCCCAATTTGATCGCTGCAATGGCTAGGATGCCTGAACCACAACCAAAATCGATGACGGTTTTACCTGTCAGGTCGAGCCCTTCGAGCCACTCTAAACATAATGCGGTCGTCGGGTGAGTCCCTGTACCGAATGCAAGGCCCGGGTCGAGCATTACGTTGACAGCGTCAGGTTCTGGGATTTCACGCCAGCTTGGGCAAATCCACAAACGTTGACCAAATTTCATCGGGTGGAAGTTGTCCATCCATTCACGTTCCCAGTCTTTATCTTCGAGCTGTTCAACTTTGTAGGCAAAGTCATCACTCAGCAGTTTGCTTGAGCGAATTTGGTCAATTATCCATGCGCTATCGGCTTCGGCATCATATAGCGCTAGCACGTCGGTATCGCCCCAAAGGCGAGTTTCGCCCGGAAGCGGTTCAAAAACAGGGGTGTCGTGAGCATCAAGAAAAGTGACGGATACTGCGCCCGTCTCTTCCATCAGCATGTCGCCAATTGGCTCGGCATTGGCGTTAGTTGCGTTCAGTTTAATTTGAATCCAAGGCATGTCAGTTGCTCTGTTATGTCGTCAGTTGGCGCAGAGTTTAGCAGAAACTGACTCGGCTGCCGAAAACAAAAATGCTCACCGAAGTGAGCATTTGGTCTCTCGCGACGCGAAAATTAGTGCTGTAAACCCAATTTCTTCTCAAGGTAGTGGATGTTCGCTCCACCGTGTTGGAAGTTCTCATCTTGCATGATCGATTGCTGCAAGGTGATGTTGGTTTTAATGCCATCGACGATCATTTCGTTTAACGCATTTTTCATGCGCGCGATCGCCACGTCACGGTTTTCACCGTAAGTGATAAGCTTGCCGATCATTGAATCATAATGCGGCGGCACTGTGTAGCCAGCATAAATGTGTGATTCCCAACGCACGCCCATACCGCCCGGCGCGTGGAAGTGTTCGATTTTGCCCGGAGAAGGGAGGAAACGAACCGGATCTTCCGCGTTGATACGGCATTCAATTGCATGGCCACGGATCTTGATGTCATCTTGGGTAAACGACAGTGGTTGACCTGCGGCGACGCGAAGCTGTTCTTTGATGAGGTCAACGCCAGTGACCATTTCAGTGACTGGGTGCTCAACTTGAATACGCGTGTTCATCTCAATGAAGTAGAACTCGCCGTTTTCGTATAGGAACTCAAACGTACCGGCACCACGATAGCCAATTTCGAGACAAGCGCGTGTACAACGTTCACCGATGTATTTACGCATCTCTTCGGTAATACCTGGTGCTGGAGCTTCTTCAACCACTTTTTGGTGACGACGCTGCATTGAGCAGTCACGTTCACCAAGGTGAATTGCGCCACCTTGACCATCCGCAATAATTTGTACTTCAACGTGACGTGGGTTTTCTAGGAATTTTTCCATGTAAACCATGTCATTGTTGAATGCTGCTTTGGCTTCGGCACGCGTCATTGCGATCGCTTGGGTCAGTTCATTTTCGCTACGGACCACGCGCATACCACGACCGCCGCCGCCGCCAGAAGCTTTAATGATCACAGGGTATCCAATGCGTTTCGCATGGGCTTTGTTTTTGACTTCATCGCCATCCAGTGGGCCGTCAGAACCCGGCACACAAGGAACGCCCGCTTTTTTCATTGCGCTGATGGCTGACACTTTGTCACCCATCATGCGAATGGTATCGGCTTTCGGGCCAACAAAAATGAAGCCTGAACGCTCGACTTGTTCAGCAAAGTCGGCGTTTTCAGAAAGAAAACCGTAACCGGGGTGAATTGCTACTGCGCCAGTTACTTCTGCTGCAGAAATAATGCGTGGAATGTTTAAGTAGCTGTCAATACCACGTGCTGGGCCAATACAGATGGTTTCGTCGGCCAGCAGTACGTGTTTTAAATCACGATCGGCAGTGGAGTGCACGGCAACAGTTTTGATGCCAAGCTCTTTACATGCGCGCAGAATACGAAGTGCAATTTCACCTCGATTCGCGATGACTAATTTATCTAACATAAAGCAAACCTCGATTATTCGATAACAACAAGCGGTTGGTCGAATTCAACGGTCTGGCCGTCTTCAAGTAGGATTGCCGTAACGATACCTGCTTTATCGGCTTCGATTTGGTTCATCATTTTCATCGCTTCAACGATGCATAGTGTGTCACCGACTGAAACACTTTGACCGACTTCGATGAACGCTTTTGAATCTGGACTTGGTGAGCGGTAGAAAGTACCGACCATTGGCGAAAGTACTTGGTGACCTTTTGGCGCTACAGGCGCGGCGGCTTCAGCCGTTGGCGCAGGGGCAGCGACTGGCGCGGCTTGTTGTGCTGGCGCTGGTGCAGCGTAATGCATCTGAGCCATCTGTACTGGCGCAGTGTTACGACTGATGCGTACCGATTCTTCACCTTCAGAGATTTCTAGTTCAGAAATGCCAGATTCTTCTACCAGTTCGATAAGCTTCTTGATTTTACGAATATCCATCTTTTCTTTCTCTTTATCTTGTGAATACGTCAGCCCTTAAGGTTGGGCCGTAGAGTGTTTGTTTATCGTTGATCGTATGTGGGTTATTTTGCCTGTAGCGCTTTTATGGCAGCTGCAAGAGCAAATTCATAACCTTGTGCACCTAACCCGCAAATCACCCCTTGCGCCTTATCCGACAGATAGGAGTGGTGGCGAAAAGGTTCACGTGCGTGAACGTTGGATAGATGCACTTCAATAAATGGGATGGCGACACCCAATAACGCATCGCGCAGTGCCACACTGGTGTGCGTCAATGCGGCGGGATTAATGATGATGAAGTCGACCTTGCCGTAAGCGGCATGGATGGCTTCGATCAGCTCATATTCGCGGTTCGATTGAAGGTGTTCTAACTCAATATCTGCTTTTTGCGCTTGTTCGCGTAATGTCTCGACAATGTGCGCTAAGGTGTCAGAACCATAATGTGCAGGTTCACGTAGCCCTAACAGGTTAAGATTTGGCCCATTTAAGACCAGAATGCGAGATTTAGCAGTCATTGTGTCGACATCTCCCTATATCGTGAAACGAATATTAATATTCCCATATTATTCTTAGGTCAGAGTGAATTTTTCGTCAAAAATTCCCTGAATTTAAGAAATTGCCCAAGATTATAGCTAATTCAGCGCAAATGGCAGCAATTTACTGGTCTTATCAGATAGTTTACTCATTTAATTCTGCAACCGAGTTAACAGAATGAGAAGAACTGAGAGGGAAAGAAAAAGCCGCCACAAGTGTGACGGCTTAATCATCTCAATGCCTCGCGGCAGGTAGAATCGTTAGCGTTAAGACAATTCTGCTTTTTCGGCGATCAATTTATCCACTACGCTAGGATCGGCCAGTGTCGAGGTATCACCCAAGTTGCTGGTGTCGCCGGTGGCGATTTTACGCAAAATACGACGCATGATTTTGCCAGAACGGGTTTTGGGCAGTGAATCGGTCCAGTGCAGTACATCGGGCGTTGCAATTGGGCCAATCTCTTTTCGTACCCAATCTTTGACCTCTTTGTGCAACTCGGCACTGGGGTAGACGCCATCATTTAAGGTGATGTAAGCATAAATGGCTTGGCCTTTAATATCGTGTGGCACGCCGACAATTGCCGCTTCTGCAATTTTATCAAAAGCAACCAAAGCTGATTCAATTTCCGCGGTGCCCATGCGGTGGCCAGAAACGTTTAACACGTCATCCACGCGGCCCGTTATCCAGTAGTAGCCATCCTCATCACGGCGTGCGCCATCACTGGTGAAATACATACCTTTGAAGGTTGAAAAATAGGTTTGTTCAAAACGGTCATGATCGCCATAAACGGTGCGCATTTGGCCCGGCCATGAATCTAAAATAACCAAGTTACCTTCGGCAGCTCCTTCAATGATGTTGCCCATGTTATCGACCAAGGCTGGTTGCACGCCAAAAAATGGTCGTGTGGCCGAACCTGGTTTAAGTGCCGTCGCGCCCGGCAGTGGCGTAATTAAAATGCCACCCGTTTCGGTTTGCCACCATGTATCGACAATCGGTGATTTTTCGTTACCGATGGTTTTGTAGTACCACTCCCACGCTTCTGGGTTAATCGGTTCTCCCACCGAACCCATAATGCGCAAACTGGTGCGTGACGTCTCTTTGACGGCTTCATTGCCTTTCGCCATCAAGGCGCGAATAGCGGTCGGCGCAGTGTAAAGAATGTTGACTTGGTGTTTATCCACCACTTGACTCATGCGGTTGGTGTCTGGGTAGTTGGGAACCCCTTCAAACAGAACGGTTTTTGCACCATTGGCCAAAGGACCGTAAACCAAGTAGGTGTGGCCAGTGATCCAGCCCACATCGGCGGTACACCAAAACACTTCGCCCGGCTGATAGTCAAACACATATTTGAAGGTCATCGCCGCGTAAACAAGGTAGCCACCGGTTGTGTGTAGCACACCTTTGGGTTTACCCGTTGAACCAGAGGTATAGAGGATGAAGAGGGGATCTTCCGCTTTCATGGCTTCGGCTGGGCAGTGGTCGGAAGCTTTTGCGGTTGCTTCATGCCACCACACATCGCGATGTTCGTGCCAGTCAATTTGGCCACCAGTGCGTTTAAAGACGATCACTTTGCTGATGTTTTTCACTTCAGGGTGGGTCAAGGCTTCATCGACGTTTTTCTTCAAGGGCACAGCGCGACCGCCACGTACACCTTCGTCGGCGGTGATGACTATTTTGGCATCGGAATCAATGATGCGACCGGAAAGGGCTTCCGGTGAAAAGCCACCAAACACCACAGTATGCACTGCGCCTATTCGAGTACAAGCGAGCATCGCAACGGCTGCTTCTGGCACCATTGGCATGTAAAGACAGACTACATCTCCTTTGCGAACTCCTTGATCTTTTAACACATTAGAAAAGCGACACACTTGTTGATGGAGTTCTTTAAAGGTGAGGGTTTTATCGTCAGCCGGATCGTCACCTTCCCAGATAATCGCCACTTCATCACCACGAGTGGCAAGGTGGCGATCGATGCAGTTAGCGGAGACGTTTAATGTGCCGTCTTCAAACCAGCGAATATCTACATGGCCAGTATCAAACGAGGTTTGTTTCACTTGAGTGAAAGGCTTAATCCAATCCACAATCTTGCCGTGTTCACTCCAGAAGCCTTCTGGGTCGGTCACTGATTGTTGGTACATCGCTAGGTAAGTGTCATTATCCGCATGTGTTTTGGCTTTGATGTTCTCTTTTACCGGATAAACGTGGGCTTCACTCATTGCTTTTCTCCTTGTGAATTCGAACAATTTCCCTGTTGATTGGCGATCAAATTGCGCTGAAAGGAAAATCTGTATGTGGGTAACTGTCAGCCAGAGTGCGATTTTCTACAATTAGACTTTAGGATGAGTGTGGGGTAAGTGCTAGCGCGAGTAAGGTGCAACAAAGGGAGGCAGATCACCTTTGGTCAAGCGCACAAACACTAATGCCGCGGCGATGGCATCTTGCAGCGCGTCGTGTTTATCCTGCATCGGCAAGTCAAGATGGCGACAAATCGCCTCTAAGCTGAGGTCGATGTACGCGTTCGGCAGCATTCTCTCTAACTGATCATGATAGATCTGACTTACTTCGATGAGAGCATTGGGCAGTGGAAAGCCTAAATGTCGCCGACAAGCGAGGTCGAGGATTTTTTTGTCATAACGAATGTGATAGCCCACTAAAGGTCGGTTGCCGATAAAGTCTAATAGGTGAGTGATGGCCTCTTGCTCGTCGATGCCATCGACCAGATCTTGATGTCGAATTTTGTGGATTTTGACTGAACCCGAGTCGAGCGATTGTGGCGCGCTCAAACGCACTTCAAATGGCTGGCTGGTTAAAATGCGGTTGTCGATGATTTTGGTGGCGGCAATCGTCACTAACTCGGCGCGATTCGGGTCAAGGCTGGTGGTTTCGCAATCGAGCGACACATATTCCCCTTGCATCGGCGTCGCAAACAACGGCTGATAAGGCGAGTCTTTCAGCTTGTGAAACCAATAATGGCGTGTAAACCAATTCAATTGTTCGCCTCCACTATTCGCGAATTTGATAGTGATAGCCAAGCCACTGCTTGAATTTTTTCACCACGTGTAAACTGTGCCTGAGCAGGTCACGCTCGGTTCGGTCGAGCTGTTTTAAATCGAGTTTATTGGTGCTGTGTTGATTGCTCAGTTGCTGAGCTAAGCGCAATTTAAAGAACTGTTTGAGCGCTTCACTGAGATTATCGGCGGTTTCTTTTTCCAAAACCCGTTGCTCTACTAGCGCCTCGATGCGTTCAAAGGTGTTGTTTTGTTGAACTTGATGTTCAAGGCTTAGGGCGCGAATGCCATGCACAATCGGGAAAATGCCACCTTGTTTAATATCTAAGCCAGATTTGGAGTGTTTTACGGTGCCAAACAGCGTGAGTGGCACAGAAAAGCTCAGCGCGGGGCGAGTAAACTCCATCAAAATCAATTCTTGGTTGGCCATTAAATGGCTCAAGTGCTGTTTAATAGGGGCCAATAAGTGTTTGTTGCCCGCGACGGCGTGTGCGTCGGCCATGATCGCAATGTCCATCACTTGCTCGGGTTTGGCCGCGTTCACCCATTGGCTAAGCGTGGTTTTCCACTCAGTTTGGCTTTTAACCCATTTGGGATTATTGACCATCACATTGCCCGGACAAAGCGGATAGCCGAGCTGCTGTAAGGTGTGGGTGAGCGTGTCCATGACCACACCCATTTGATGCCACTGCAAGCCATCTTTGATGATCAGCGCGTTATCTTGGTCGGTTTTGAGGATCTGCTCTCCACGGCCTTCGGAGCCGAGTACGATCAAGCAGCAGTGATCATGCAGCGCGGGTGGCACAACCAAATGAAAGGCTTTTTCGATGATCTGTTCATTGACTGCTGAAATCAGCTCCATAATAAAACGAGTGCGAATGCCATTGTTGATTAGGCTTTCAACCAGTTGCCGCTGTTTGTTGGAGGCGAGAGCTAACTCTTCCACGCAGTTGGCGCGAGCAATACTTAATGTCAGCACGTGAGAATGAGTGGAGAAAGCACTGAGAATTTGTGTCATGTCCAGCATGCCAACGGCTTGATGGCCATCACACACCATCACCCGTTTTATGCGGTTGCGCGTCATGGCGATCATCGCATTAAACAGAAAATCGCCATCGTTGATGTGCAACACAGGAAAGGTAGCAATTTCCCCAACAGGGGTATCGAGCGGGTGGTTATCGAGCATGACTGAATGCAGCATATTGGTGCGCGTGACGATAGCATAAGGGTGCGCGCTGGGGTTTTCGATTAAGCGTTGATCATGCTCAGCAAGACGAACTAAGGCCGCATCAACTCCGTTATCGCGTAATTGCTGGGTCACTTGGTTGAGCGGTTGATCTGGGTTTAAAATCATCGGTGGATGGTAAATCGAGTCATCAACCTTAGTTAAAATAAATTCGGCTAAATTCTTCTGCTGATGTGCCACATCAAGCAGAGCTTGGCGTTTGGCAAGGTTATTGTCGAAGTAGGCGGCGAACTGGCCGTTGTCGTTATACAGTTCGAGAAAGACGGCTTTCGGCAGCAGATAGCTTAAGGTATCTTCCAGCGCCACGTACTGATGCTTGGCTTTTTCTTCAAACAGTGCGCGTACATCAAACATGTCATCGTTGGCGTAGTGAGCAAAAATCTCTTTGCCATCTGGCGAGCGTTCTTCGACCGCGCCTTTGATCAGTACGTGTAGATACACGCTGGGTCTGTCACTGGCCTGCAGCAGATCGTTGCTACGAAAATACGCTACATCCAAGGATGAGCGAAGTCGCTGTTGCTGCGGCAATGTTAAGCGGTCAAAGGGCGGTGACTGCATGTTGAATTTGTCAGGCATAACGATCGTCACTCAGAAGAAATTCCTATCTAAGTGTGACAAAAATCGCCACTACCTCCAGACGACTTTGGTCTAATGAGTGATATGACCCGCAAGGTTGTGAATAAGGAAACAGATTTATCAGTAAACTTCCCTTTTTAGAATCTTAAACTGCCTGCATAATACGGCCGTTTTCTCTCCCTCGTTTTGTTCAGGATGAATCATGCTTAACCCCTCTCCATATGGTTGGATATCGCAGTACTTTATTGGTTTCTTCTTTGCGTATGGCGTCTATTTGCCATTTTGGGCGCTGTGGTTTGAAAACCAAGGCGTATCAGCAACCGATATCGGCGTATTAATCGGTATGGGCTTTGCTACGCGTTGCGTCGCTAATTTGGTGATTACGCCGCGTATCCATAAGGCCGAGCTTCTTCTACCAGCACTGCGTTGGTTAAGTTTGGCGGCGTTTTTATTTATTGGTTTTCACTTCTTTACGGGCGGCAGTTTCTGGCTGATGGCGTTAGCTACTGTGTTGTTTAACCTTTGCTGTGGCCCCGTGGTGCCGCTATCCGATGCGATGGCTAACTATTATGCACGCTTAAAAATGCTCGATTATGGTCGCACTCGCTTATGGGGGTCGGTAGCTTTTATCGCCGGCTCTACTGTGGTTGGCGTACTTGTGGCACGTTATGGTTCGGACATGATCCTCTACACTGCCTTGGCTGGGGTATTTGTTTCGCTACTGATTAGCTTGCGCAATCCCAACCCAATGCCCGTGACGGTTGGTGATGCACATGCCGTCCGGCCGAAACTGACGCAGTTATTGCGTGAGTGGCCAGTGATAAAATTCTTGATTTTAGCGGCGCTAATACAGGGCAGTCACGCGGCGTATTACAGTTTCAGTTCGATTCACTGGAAAGCGGCGGGGCATTCGGAAGAGCTGATTGGCTATTTATGGAGCCTTGGGGTTGCCGCTGAAGTTGCGGTATTTGCGCTCAGCAAACGCCTTTTTTCAGGGTGGTCACTACGCACATTATTTGTTGTCGCGTCGATTGGGGTTGTGGTGCGCTGGACCTTAATGGCGTCGACCACCGCGCTGCTTGCGCTAGGGACGATTCAACTGCTGCATGGGGTGACGTTTGCGATGGCGCATATAGCGGCGATTCAATACATTCAGCACGCACCACAAAGCAAAATGGTGGCTATGCAAGCGCTGTATAATGCCATTCCACTTGGGGCATTTATTGCTTTGATGACCACCTTGAGTGGCTGGGGTTATGAACGCTGGGGCGCTAATGTATTTTGGGCGATGGCAGCAATGGGCATCTTGGCGCTGTTGATAAAAGTCGAACCCACATCATCCAATGAGTCAGGTACTGAGGTAATGAAAGCGGCGCCTGAAGCACAGAATTAACCTTAACTGATTGAGATTAAAAATTATCCTTAGTTAAATGAAGCCTCTTCTTTGAAGAGGCTTTTTTGAACCGATAAGGATATCAAATGCAAGGATGGATCGTCGTTCCCGTTTCGCTCGCTTACTTAGGCGTGCTGTTTCTCGTCGCTTGGTATGGTGATAGGCAAAGCCAATGGCTGGCGAAATGGCGACCGTGGATCTACAGCTTATCGATCGCGGTCTATTGCACCTCTTGGACTTTTTACGGCACTGTGGGTCAAGCGGCTAGCAACCCTTGGTCATTTCTGCCTATCTACATTGCGCCTATTTTAGTGTTTACCCTTGGCTGGCGTATGTTGGCGCGGCTGATTTTGATTGCGAAGCGCGAACATATTACCTCCATCGCCGATTTTATTGCTGCTCGCTACGGAAAATCGCAAGGATTAGCGGTAACCGTAACTTTGATTGCCGTGGTGGGCATTTTACCTTACATCGCCTTGCAACTGCGCGGCATCACTATGGGGCTTGAGATTGTCGCCCCCAACCTCGCTACGCAATTTGGTTATCAGAATTATCACGTCTCGTGGTTTGTGGTCGCGGCTTTAGCGCTATTTACCATGCTGTTTGGTACACGGCATATTGATAACACCGAGCACCACCGCGGCATGATGATGGCGATTGCGTTTGAATCGATTGTTAAATTGGTCGCTTTTTTAACCGTGGGCGGTTTCATCATTTATCTGGCTTCAAGCCGTGAAACGGTTGATCTAAGTGCGATTGCCCAGCAGACGTATCAAGCGCCCAACTGGCCAACGCTGTTGATCCACACCGTATTAACCATGATGGCGATCATCTGCTTACCGCGTCAGTTTCATACCATGGTGGTAGAAAATGAACGCGCGCAAGATCTACACACGGCACGCTGGTTATTTCCTCTTTACCTGACTTTAATGGGATTATTTGTTCTACCTATTGCATGGGTTGGGCAAAGTTTGTTAAGTGGCAGCCCTGCCGATACTTATGTACTCAGCGTGCCTATGTCGGTGGGCGCAGAGCAGATAGCGTTACTGGCGTTTTTAGGTGGCACATCAGCGGCCAGCGGCATGGTGATTGTCTCGACCATCGCATTGGCTATCATGGTTTCTAATGATTTGGTGATGCCGCTTCTGCTGCGCCGCATGCGTTTAACTCAGCGCAACTACCGTCATTTATCTGGGTTGTTGCTCAACATCCGTCGCGGGTTGATTCTATTGCTGCTGCTTGGCGCTTGGGGTTTTTATCAGGCGCTGGATGCGATTGGTTCTTTATCGGCGATCGGTTTTCTCTCATTTGCGGCGATTACCCAATTTGCCCCTTCATTGATTGGTGGCATGTACTGGCGTGAAGGCAACCGCAAAGGCGTTTATGTTGGATTGGCGGTCGGTTTTACTGTGTGGCTAGTAACCTTAATGAGCCAAACCGACATGCTGGCGGGCGATGCACAAAGTAACGTTCTGTTATGGATGATCACCCCGCCGGATTGGTTGGTGCAGATGGGGCTGAAAAACTCAGATTGGGGCATGATGCTCAGTGTTGCGCTCAACACATTCTGCTACGTTGTTGTCTCTATGGTGACTCGTCCGAGTTTGAGTGAGCGTTTACAATCGGCCTCTTTTGTCGGTACGCCGCTGCCTGAGAGTGAGAATCTCAGCTTGTATCAAAGCCGCGTGACAGTGGCTGAGCTTGAAATGTTGGCTGCCCGTTTTGTGGGACGCACTCGCGTTCGCACCGCCTTTCGCCAATATTGGAGCCAGCAGCGAGAGACGTTACTGCCTAACCAACAAGCGCCATCTACCTTAATCCGTCATACAGAAAGAGTGCTGGCGGGGGTGTTTGGTGCTTCTTCGGCCAAATTAGTGCTCACTTCCGCGCTGCAAGGACGCAATATGCAGCTTGAGGAAGTGGCGACTATTGTTGATGAAGCATCCGAACTGTACGACTTTAGTCGCGGCTTATTGCAAGGGGCCATTGAGCATATTGGTCAAGGAATTACCGTGGTCGATAAAAAGCTACGGCTGGTGGCGTGGAATCAACGCTATCTCGAACTGTTTGAGTTTCCCGCTGGGCTGATTCAAGTGGGGCGGCCGATTGCGGATGTGATACGGCACAACGCGCAGCACGGATTATGCGGCCCTGGTGACCCTGAGGATCACGTGCGGCGGCGGGTGTATCACCTTGAGCAAGGAACCAGACACACCTCGGCGCGTATTCGTCCTGATGGACGAGTTATTGAAGTGCAAGGCAATCCGATGCCGGGCGGCGGGTTTGTGATGAGCTTTAGCGACATCACCGTTTTTCGCGAAGCGGAGCAGGCATTAAAAGAGGCCAATGAAACCTTGGAAGAGCGCGTGCACCAACGAACCCTAGAGCTTGAAACCCTCAACAAACGCTTGGTGGCGGCAACTCAAAAATCAGACCAAGAATCGCAATCAAAATCGCGTTTTTTGGCCGCTGTCAGCCACGATTTAATGCAGCCGTTGAACGCTGCGCGCCTGTTTGCCTCTTCGCTCTCGGAGGTGGCCAAAGAGACGGAAGTGAAAACGTTGGCGGGTTATATAGAGAGTGCTCTGGGCGCGGCTGAAGATCTGATTGGTGATTTGCTGGATATTTCACGTTTAGAGTCCGGCAAGCTCGATGTGCATTCTCATAGCTTTGCTATTAATGATGTATTTTCGAATCTTAACGCTGAATTTAGCGCCTTAGCTAAGCAGCAAGGGATTGATTTTAAAGTGATCCCATCCTCGCTCTATGTGATGTCTGACCCTAAATTATTACGTCGCGTGGTACAAAACTTTCTCACTAACGCGTTTCGCTACAACCCTAAAGGTAAAGTGGTGCTGGGTGTACGCCGAGTGCGAGATCAGGTCAGGATTGATGTTTGGGATAATGGCATTGGTATCGAGCAAGATAAGCAGCAAGAAATCTTCGAAGAGTTTAACCGTGGTAGTCAAGTCCGTTCTGACCAAGGTTTGGGGCTCGGTTTAGCGATTTCAAAAGGCATTGCATATGTGCTGGGTCATGAAATTTCGATGCGCTCTTGGCATGGAAAAGGCAGCGTGTTTTCGCTCTCTTTGACGCGCGCTGAAGCTGTCAAACAGGCTCCGACACTGGCGATAGAGCAAGGTATGCCATCTGATCTCAATCATCTGCGCGTACTGTGTGTGGACAACGAAGCTGATATTTTAGTCGGCATGAACGATCTGCTCGTAAGGTGGGGGTGTGATGTCAAAGTAGCAGCGGACTTACTGCAAAGCCTGAAAGCATTAGAAAACAATTGGTTGCCTGATGTTATTTTGTCGGATTACCGCTTAGATAATGGTCGCACTGGTTTAGAAGTGTTGCAGCAGTGTCGCTTGCGGCTTGGAGATAGCTTTGAAGGGGTCATCATCAGCGCTGATCGCACTGAAGAGATGATGGATGCGATTAAATCCAATGGCTTTAGCTTTATTCCCAAACCAATAAAACCACTCAAACTGCGCGCGCTGTTGAATCGAGTCAATTAAGCATGCAGCATAAAGCCGATGCGTGGGCATCGGCTTTATGGTTGTTATCACACTTCACTGCGGAGCGAACATCGAGCATGACGCTCGCAGGTGAAGATTAGTGGTCGTGAGCTTGCCCCGCGCCTTTCGGGAAGCGGATTGACTCCACCATTTCTTGCACTTCGGTTGGAACTTCTGCGGTAAATTTATTCACCACAATCGATACCACGAAGTTCAAACACATACCTAACGTACCAATGCCTTCAGGGCTGATACCAAACAACCAGTTATCTGGCGTGCTGGCTGCCGGGTTAATGAATTTGAAGTAGATGATGTAGGTTGCAGTAAAGATAATCCCTGCGACCATGCCCGCGATCGCGCCTTCTTTATTCATCTTCTTGTAGAAGATGCCCAAAATAATGGCCGGGAAGAAGGAGGCGGCTGCCAATCCGAAGGCAAACGCTACCACCTGAGCCACAAAACCCGGTGGGTTAATGCCTAGGTAACCAGCACCCACAATCGCAATGATGGCGGCTAAGCGTGCGGCTAACAGCTCTTGTTTATCGGTCATGTTTGGTTTGAAGCCTTTCTTCAATAAGTCGTGAGAAATTGACGTCGAGATAACCAATAAAAGACCTGCAGCTGTCGAAAGCGCAGCAGCTAAACCCCCAGCTGCGAGCAAGCCAACCACCCAGTTTGGCAGTTTTGCCAGTTCAGGAGACGCCAATACGATGATGTCACGGTTAATGTTCATCTCGTTGCGCTCATCGCCAGAGTAGAACATACGACCGTCGTTGTTCTTATCTTTCCAGCTTACAAGGCCAGTATTCTCCCAGTTCTTAAACCAAGTAGGCGCGTCTGTTGCGGGTACGCCTTGCATGTCTGGGCCATTAATGGTCTCAATCATGTTCACGCGAGCAAAAGCAGCAACACCTGGCGCTGTGGTGTATAACAAAGAGATGAACAGCAATGCCCAACCTGCTGAGATACGCGCATCACGCACTTTAGGCACAGTGAAGAAGCGAATAATGACGTGAGGAAGACCAGCAGTACCCACCATCAAGGCTGCGCAGATAAAGAACACGTCAACCGTGCTCTTGTTGCCTTCGGTATAGGCGGTGAAGCCGAGCTCTTGAGTTAAGCCATCGAGTTTATCGAGTAGGTAAACATCGGTACCGGTAATGGTTGAGCCCATGCCAATTTGTGGCAGAGGGTTACCTGTCATCATGATCGAGGTGAAAATGGCGGGAACAAGGAAGGCGAAAATGAGCACGCAGAACTGTGCAACTTGCGTATAAGTGATGCCTTTCATGCCACCGAGTACCGCATAGAAGAACACGATCCCCATACCGATGACGATACCAACGTTAATATCCACTTCGAGGAAGCGAGAGAATACCACGCCGACGCCGCGCATTTGCCCCGCAACATAAGTAAACGAGATAAAGATGGCGCAAAATACCGCCACCATGCGCGCGGTTTTTGAGTAGTATCGCTCACCGATAAAATCTGGCACGGTGAACTGGCCAAATTTACGCAAGTAAGGTGCAAGGCAAAGCGCCAATAACACATAGCCGCCTGTCCAGCCCATCAAGTACACGGTACCATCATAGCCAATGAACGAGATGATACCCGCCATTGAGATAAATGAAGCGGCTGACATCCAGTCCGCTGCGGTTGCCATGCCGTTGGCAACAGGGTGAACACCACCGCCAGCAACATAGAATTCACTGGTCGATCCTGCACGGGCCCAAATGGCAATGCCGATATAGAGTGCAAACGTAATACCGACCAGAATAAACGTCCAAGTTTGAATATCCATTTCGTAAACCTCTTAGTCTTCCTGCACGTTGTATTTCTTGTCGAGCGCATTCATGCGCACAACGTAAATAAAGATCAAGGCGACAAAGGTATAGATGGACCCTTGTTGTGCGAACCAGAACCCTAGTTTGAACCCGCCTAAATGAATCGTATTAAGTGCGTCGACGAAAAGAACGCCTGCACCATATGATACCAAGAACCACACTGCCAGCAGTGAGCCCATAATTCCCAAGTTTTCCTTCCAGTAGGCTTGAGCATGTTCGGTTGATTGGAACGCCATGACCTTCTCCTTCGGTTTGCATATCGTAGTGTTAATTTAATGTTACGAAATTAAGATAGCAGTGAAAGGGTGGTGGGTCTGTGCAACTTTAGTCGGGAGGTTGTTTTTTCCAATTCATTGTAACTAAATGAAATTCCTCAATTTAGAAGGCCTTCCTTATGTTGAGTAAATGTTAAATTAGCCAAAAGTATAAGATCATAAGCTCTTGATTGGAAAATCGCTCATGGCGAGTTAACGATTTTTTATGTGGT
>NZ_CAWNHY010000292.1:0-15446 GCF_963874335.1 Vibrio sp. V10_P2A27P122
ATTTTTTCTTCGCTGTGTTAATGCACTTGGAGCAACAAATGGCTTACCTGTGCGGTCAACAATATCGAGCATATTGACAATGTCAGCCATGGATTTATCGTTATAGATAGCCATGCCAACCAGTAACCATGCCATCGACTCTAAAGTGAGCTTTCGTTTTCTTAGAGTAACGGTATCAGTAAGCTCATAAGCACTATTGATGAGCTCAATGGGCAAGAGGTCTGCGAGTGTTTCAACTTGATTGGGTTTATAACTATTGATGATATCGAGGGCTTGAGAAACGTGCATAAAAAAATCCGATAAACAAGGTCTATCGGATTTTTACATAAAGGTAGGATCATTCAACTGATCTGCCGATTAAAGTCTTAACTGATCGGCATTAGAGCATAATTGCTCCTTTTTTAGCTAACGTTGGCTTACTATCGCTCTCACTAACTCTAAATCTTCTGGTGTATCTACCCCTGCAGGTGGTGCTTCTTTAGCAACGGCAACGTGAATTTTTTCACCATACCACAGTACTCGAAGCTGCTCTAAACACTCAATTTTCTCAAGTACACTGGGTTGCCAGTTGATATAAGTATTGATGAAACCAGCCCGATAAGCGTAAATACCAATATGGCGTAGCAATGGCTGAATCACCGTTTGACCACCAGCTGCAAAATTGTCTCTATCCCAAGGAATTGTCGCACGGCTGAAATACAGCGCGTAACCCTCTTGATCTGTTACCACTTTAACCGCGTTAGGGTTAAACACTTCAGCTTGATCAGTAATTTCAACCGCTAAAGTCGCCATCGGCGCGCTACTGTTGGCTAAATTGTTAGCGACCTGCTTGATGATGCTCGGTGGAATGAGTGGCTCATCACCTTGTACGTTAACAATAATGTGGTGATCGGCAATGCCCATTAATTTCACCACTTCGGCTAAACGCTCAGTACCGGACTCGTGATGTGATGATGTCATACAAACATTGCCACCAAACGCATGGACAGCCGCTTCAACACGAGCATCATCAGTAGCAATAACGACCTGCTCAGCTCCCGATTGTAACGCTTGCTCATAAACCCACTGAATCATGGGTTTACCGCCGATATCAGCCAAAGGTTTGCCAGGTAAGCGAGTTGACTGATAACGAGCAGGGATAACAACGGTGAAAGCCATTATCGCCCCTCATCCATCGTCATGCTGC
This sequence comes from Vibrio sp. V10_P2A27P122, assembly GCF_963874335.1. Lineage (NCBI taxonomy): Bacteria > Pseudomonadati > Pseudomonadota > Gammaproteobacteria > Vibrionales > Vibrionaceae > Vibrio > Vibrio sp. V10_P2A27P122. The sequence continues at coordinate 1,187 of NZ_CAWNHY010000292.1, forward strand.
GCGCTTCTGGCTCAAGCAACACAGGAATCCCTTCTTTTATTGGGTAGGCCAAACGATCTAACTTACAAATAAGCTCTTGATTTTCTTTATCATAAGTCAACTTACTTTTACATACAGGGCAAGCTACAATTTCAAGCAGACGGTGATCCATATGACTCCATTACCTCTTTTATTTTGTCCAAAATACGCCTTTCATCTGGCGAACTAAATTGCGCAGAAACGGGAAGATACCACCAGTTTTCTTGTGCAAAGGCCGCACATTTCACTGCGTCTTTTTCTGTCATGATGACGTTTGCTCCATGTTGCGCAAGCGCCTCTAATTCTGAATATTGATACTCTCGGTGATCCGCAAAACCTTGGGTCAATACCGTCTTTGCACCTAAAGCTTCTAATGTATTGAAAAAGCGCGTGGGATAACCAATGCCAGCAAAAGCCACTAATGCAGCTAACTGGCTCACTGGCGCTTGCTGACCTGTCACTAAGTTAACGGCTAAGCTAGGTGAAAGGTGCATAGCCAATTCGCCATATTGAGCTTGACCGCCATTAGTCACAATAAAATCAACTTCCGCTAACCGAGAGAGTGGCTCTCTTAACGGACCTAAAGGCATGAACTGCTCATTACCGAAGCGACGAACACCGTCCACGACTGCAAATTCGAGATCACGCTCCAATGCATAGTGCTGAAGGCCATCGTCAGTGATGATCACATCAACACCCAACGGAAGCAGGGCTTGCACTGCTTGTGAGCGCTTTGGTGCAACAGCAACCGGAGCACCCGTGCGCTGGTGAATCAATTTAGGTTCGTCACCGCAGTGAGTGGTTGGCGTGTCACTTTGCAGCACTAATGGATAAATCGGAGCTTTACCACCATACCCACGCGAAACAACTCCTGGTTTGAAACCTTGTTCTTGTAAAGCTTCCACTAACCATACAACCAACGGTGTTTTACCATTACCACCCGCCGTAATATTACCCACCACCACCACAGGAACGGGAGCCTTATAGCGCTCTTTTTTGTTCGCTTGGAATGCTCGCTTACGTGCTTGACTGACCAACAGAAACAAGACACTCAGTGGCCACAACAGTGGCCACAACAAAAAACACGCTGGGTGATGTCCGAACCAGATTTTTTCAATCACTGATTAGTCACCAAATTGAATTCGATGTAGTTGGGCATACGCCCCATCTTGTGCAATTAACTGAGCATGATGACCACGTTCGATAATTTCACCCTCATCGACCACTAGAATTTCATCGGCTTCTTCAATCGTCGACAAGCGGTGCGCAATGACCAATACCGTTTTATTCTTTTGTAGCTCTTCAAGTGCTGATTGAATCGCTCTCTCAGATTCTGTATCCAACGCAGAAGTCGCCTCATCTAGGATAAGTACGGGTGCATCACGTAATAACGCTCGTGCAATCGCTACTCGTTGACGTTGACCACCCGATAAACTGGCTCCATTCTCACCAATCATGGTATCCAAGCCATCAGGCATGCTATTGATAAACTCCATGGCATGAGCAAGCCTAGCCGCGTGCTCAATTTGCTCACGCGTATACTCATTTTCTGCCGCGTAAGCAATATTATTGGCAATGGTATCGTTGAAGAGATGAACATTTTGCGAAACCAGCGCAAAGTGGGTACGCAAGTTCTTCAGTTTATAATCGCGAATATCATGATCATCTAGATAGATAGCACCTGAATCGACATCATAAAAACGAGTCAAGAGGCTCGCGATAGTACTTTTCCCTGAGCCAGAACGCCCAACAAGCGCGACCGTTTTACCTTGAGGGATCTCAAAGCTCACATGAGACAGCGCTGGTTTTTCTTTACCTTGATAAGTAAAGGTCACATCCTGAACTCTAACGTCACCACGTACTTTTTCGGCTTCAAACTGACCAGTGTCGCGCTCGGTTTCTAAATCAATCAGCTCAAATAATGTTTGGCTGGCCGCCATACCACGTTGGAAATCGGAGGTAACACTCGTTAACGCTTTCAGTGGCCGCATCAAGCCAAACATTGCCGAGAACACCACCGTAAAAGTACCTGGTGTTAATTCGGCACGGATAGAATCAACGCTGGCTAAAAACAGCACAGTGACAAGTGCTAAAGAAGCAATCATTTGAATAATAGGGTCAGCAGTGGACTGCGCCGCAACCAGCTTCATTGTTTGTTGACGCATTTGATTGCTGACATGGTCAAAACGTTTACGCTCTACGTCTTGTCCACCATAGCTCAGTACGACTTTGTGCCCTTTTAGCATCTGCTCTGCTGAAGAGGTCACATCACCCATGGTGGTCTGCATCCCTTTTGAGATCTTGCGAAAACGTTTAGAGACAATACCAATCCCCATCGCAACCACTGGCGCAACCACGATTAATACCAAAGATAACTGCCAGCTATTCCAAAACATCAAGGTCAATAGGCCGATGATACTCGCACCTTCGCGAACAATGCTGACCAATGCACGACTGGTCGCCCCAGCCACTTGCTCTGAATCATAGGTGATACGTGATAACAGACCACCTGTTGATTCTCTATCAAAAAAACTGACAGGCATGTGCATGAATTGATTGAAGATTTTTCGACGCATCAACATCACAACATTGCCAGAAACCCAGCTCAAGCAGTACGAGGAGACAAAGCCACTTAAACCACGTAGCGCCATCATCCCCAAAATAATAAAAGGCAGCACTCGCAAAAAATCGGATTCCGCATTACCAAATCCTTCATCTAGAAGAGGCTTAAGTAACGACACCATATAGGTGTCAGAGACCGCATTGATAATCAATGCGACAATCGCAACTGCTAGGCCAGATTTATATAGGCGGATATAGGTCCACAGGCGTTTGAAGGTTTGCCAAGTGGTTTCGTCAGTATTGAGTGACATAGAAATGCTTTGTTTTTAAGAAAATATTGCGCTCATTCTACCTCGTTACGGAGCATCTGCCTATACCAAGCCTGAGAGCGAGAGATACGCAAGCTGCTAACTTGATAATTCTGCATGCCAAAAATAACGCTAATTTGCCCTGCTTCACCCGTATCCAACCAGTTTGCTCCATGTTGCTGGTAGCGTTGAACAACCTGTGCGGAAGGTAATTGCCAGCGTCCGCCTTTGGCGAGCGAGGCAATAGCGACCTCAGGATTCACCTTACGAATCAAAGCAACAGTAGAAGATGTCCTACTACCGTGGTGTGGTACAAGCAGGATATGACTTTGTAAGGATTGCTCTGTTCGCGCAAGTAACCACTCACTCATAGCATCCACATCCCCGGGTAAAAGCACTGAAAAACCGGTATTTTGGTCAAAGATTCGAATCACACAAGAGTGAGTATTGTAAGCCCGCGCTACAGTTTTTGGTGGCCAGATAACATCAAAAGAGAGTTGTTGCCACTGCCATTGTTCGCCAGCAATACAAGGTTGGTAACCCGCTATCGTTTGACTAGCACGTTTCCATTTGGGCTGCCAAACACGCTCAACTTCCGCTCTTCCACCTGCATGGTCGTTATCCAAGTGACTCAAAATCAACCCGTCTAATTGCGTAGCTCCCCGTTTGTTTAACACGGGGGCAACTGTTGCTTGGATGTGATCACCACCTTGCCAACTTGCACCAGTATCATAAAGCACGTAGCGTCCTTCTTTTTCGATCAACACCGCTAACCCATGCCCAACATCTAACACATCAATCCGCCAACCTGTTTTTATCGGAATGGTGAGCCAAGAAACCATCACAATAAGGCTGTAAACCGCAAGTGCAAAACGCGAGATCAACGGTGAAAACACAAACAGCAACAGAGCACTGCTCAACAGAGCCAAAACAGCCCCAGAAATAGGAAACCAACTGAGGCTTGAATAATGTATTGACCAATCAACTGGAATGAGTAATTTGGCCACCCAATGCCACACCATAGGTGCGCCATCAAAAGTCAAAACCGTACACACTAAAGCCACAAAGATCGCCGGAACCACCACAAAACTGAACCAAGGAATAAACACTAAGTTATAGAGCGCCGCACTGGTACTGACTCCACCGAAAAAATAAGCAGTTACCGGAAGCATACACAGCACTAACCCACTCTGCATCGTCAATAAACGCCATAAAAAAAATCGCTGAGTTTGAGGTAGAGAAAGTTGGTAGAACACCACTGAGACAGCAATAAAGGACATCCAAAAGCTACTGGATAACGCAGCAAAAGGATCGATAAGCAGCACCGCCGATAACGTCATAAGCAGTCGCTGCAACGTATTGATACGGACATTGAGGACAATCATCGCCACATTGAGCAAACACATGATGAGCGCGCGTTGAGTGGGCAAGGTAAAGCCAGCCAACCAAGCATAGCCTAGTGCGCACAAGCTTCCTACGACGAATGGCGACCACCCCATGCGATGATGCAAACGCATCAATACGAGCCCAAGGCTATAACCAAAACCAAACGCGATGCCAATGTGCAGACCAGAAATGGCGACCAAATGAATCAGCCCACTGTCTCGTAATGCTTGCCACTGTGCCGTTGAAATATCACTGCGCTCACCAAACGTAAGCGCCATTAAAATACCAAGATTGGGATCATCAGCGAGCCAGGTTTTGATCTTCTGGTACCATTGTGCTCGCCATTCTGGTAATGATTCAATGCGATAAGACTGTCCATTATTAACCGTTGCACGAGCCACAATACCTTGGCTCAAAGAGTACGCCTCTGCATCAAACCCGGTCTCATTTAACCGACCAAAGATAGGTTTTACTGTGATGGAGAATTCAGCCACGTCGCCATACTTCAACGGTAAAGGAGCTATTAATCGCACCTTGGGCCGCAAAAAAATGCCTAAGGTTTGACCATTGATTGATCGAATCGAAATTGTTCCTTCATAACCATGAGTAATTTGTCTAAAAAAGCTGTTAACCTGTCCGTTTATGGTAATATCCGAACCTGTCTGAAAAATAGTGTTGGACTGCTCACGTAATAAGCTCCCGCTGATCACAATGACCATTAAAGCCATTGTTACTCCTGAGAGAAAGCGCAGTTTTCTATAACCGACAGAGAGTATGAGAATGGCGAATAGAGGCATACTCCATTTCCAATCTGGCATCCAAGGCCAATAAGAAGCAGAAATGGCGGTTAGCGAAAACGAAGCTAGGGTCCAGTAATTAGATAAGAGAGTCATGTCACGATGCCAAGAAAGTTCATCAAACGTTTTATGCCTAACCATGAAGTGATTAAGCGTCAGAAGGCATTAAAAATTTTTGGCAATGTGCTGTACAACCCCAATTTATGGTGTTTGAACCGCCGCTCAGCAGCAGGTGCCTTCGCCGTAGGTTTGTTCATGGCTTTTGTTCCACTTCCGAGTCAAATGATCATGTCCGCTGGCCTTGCCATTATGTGCGGCGTCAATTTACCGCTCTCTGTAGCCTTGGTTTGGATTAGCAACCCCATCACCATGCCAGTGCTGTTCTACTTCGCCTACAAGCTTGGCGCATGGGTAATGCAAACACCACCACAACCATTTCACTTTGAACTCTCTTGGCATTTTATCATGCAACAAATGAGTACCATTGGTCCGCCATTCCTTTTGGGTTGCATGATGTGTGGAGTGATCTCCGCCATAATCGGCTACTTCGGCATTCACGGTTTATGGCGCTATTCTGTCGTAAGAAGCTGGCAAAAGCGCCAAACGAGATAAAAGCTTCAAGAGATTGAGACTGGCTATACAACTGAGCATGTAAAACGATGTCGCATGATGTTGAAAAAGGACCAAATGGTCCTTTTTGTTTGCTAAAAATAGCTCAATGCTGATGAACGAAAAGAATCCGAGTTGAGATTATTTAGCGCTAAGCACAGACGCCGGATTCAGTTGACTGGCCCTAGAGGCCGGATACCAAGTAGCTAATAGGCTCAACACAATCGCCGTCGAAGAGACAAGCACCACATCCGATAGGTTCACTTGTGATGGCAAAAAGTCGACAAAATAGATATCACCAGACAAAAACTGATGGCCGACTAACCGTTCTAATCCTTTGATTAACGCTGTTAAATTCCACGCAATCAACACACCTAACACGCCACCTATCACACTGCCTAATACACCAGAGAAAACACCCTGCCAGACAAAAATTCGTTTCACTAATCCATCGGTCGCGCCCATAGTGCGCAAAATGGCGATTTCAGCCGCACGATCTTTTACCGCCATCATAAGTGTTGAAACGATGTTGAAGCTCGCCACACCAATCACCAGCACCATCACCAAATACATAATGGTTCTGACCAGCTGAATATCACGGTACAAAAAGCCAAATTTTTGCTGCCAACTGCGTAGATAGACGTATTGATCAAGCGTATTGCCGACCTCTCTTACAATTTGAGTTGCATTTAATACCTCTGAGACCTTGATAGCAACGCCCGTCACTCGCTCTCCTAATTTGGCGTAAGCTTGTGCATCTGCCAATGGCACTAATGCAAGGCTGTGGTCAATTTGGCCATTGAGTTCCAAAAGCCCTGAGACCTTGACGCGCACGCGCTTTGGCGCTTGAACTTTAGCGCTCTCATTCGCAGAGGGGATCATCAAAGTGACATAGTCACCGACTGCCGCGCCCAATTTATCCGCCACTCCTTTGCCTAAAATGACCTGTTGCTGACCTGCGACAAAACCTTGCCATGCATCGGAAGAGACAAATTGAGATAAACGCGACACGGCGCGCTCCATTTGCGGATCAATTCCACGCACCTCAATCGCTTTCAGTTGCGCGCCTTTCTCCGCTAATGCCGTCAATTTTACATAAGGAGCGGCCGCTTCCACTTTTGGATGCTGCACGGCTTGCTTGACTAATGACGACCAGTTCGCGATGGGTTGTTGAACCCCTTCAAACTCTCCGTGTGCAATGACAGATAACACGCGGTTCTGCAGCTCTCTCTCAAAACCATTCATCGCCGACAAACCCACGATGATCACCGCAACGCCCACAGCGATACCGATAATGGAAGAGAGCGAGATAAACGACACCATTTTATTACGCTGCTTTGCCAGGCTAAAACGCCGACCAATCACTAAAGAGAGCGAGGTGAACATCTACGATGCCTCCACATTAATCAGCAAACCATCTTGCATGTGCATCTGTCTGTCCATTTTTGCAGCAAGTTCGCTATCATGCGTTACCACTAAAAATGCCGTGCCAAACTCTTGATTCATTTGACGCATCAAATCATAAATCGCCAGCGCCGTTTTGTGATCAAGGTTGCCCGTAGGCTCATCGGCTAACACCAAATCGGGTTGATTGACCAGCGCTCGCGCAATCGCTACCCGCTGCCGCTCTCCACCAGAGAGCTCAGAGGGTCGATGAGATAAACGATGTCCCAACCCCACTTTTTCTAACAGTGCTTGCGCGGCCTGTTTAGCACGCGATGCTTTTTGGCCACCAATAAGCAACGGCATGGCAACATTCTCAAGAGCGGTGAAATCGGCTAATAAATGGTGGAACTGGTACACAAAACCCAAATGTTGATTGCGAATGTTCGCTTGTTTATTGGAGCTTAAGCTCGATAAATCCTGACCTAAAAATGACACTGAACCTTCGGTTGCCTCATCCAGTGCACCCAGAATGTGCAATAACGTACTTTTCCCAGATCCAGAAGTCCCAATAATTGAGACTAACTCTCCCGCTTGAATGCCAAAACTGACGCCTTTTAGCACTTGAGTCCGTAGCTCCCCTTCTTGGTAGGTTTTGCATACGTTATGGCATTGTAAAAGGTTATTCATATCTTAAAGCCTCGGCAGGTTTTACGGATGACGCACGGTAGGAAGGAAACAGTGTCGCGAATAAGCTGAGCGTGATGGCTGCTATCACGACCAACATAATTTGCATGGGGTTAATCACTACAGGCAGCGTTCCCCCCACAGAGAACAGCGCTACACCCATGCTTTCTAATAATCCATTGAGGTTATTGGCAAGCAATACGCCTAACACACCACCGACAAGCGCACCAATCACTCCACTACTCGCGCCTTGAACCATAAAAATGGCCAGTACTTGTTGATCTGTCATGCCTTGCGTTTTCAAAATCGCGACCTCAGCTTGTTTTTCCATCACCACCATGATCAACGCAGAAATGATATTGAAAGCCGCCACGCCCACAATCAACCCAAGCATCAAACCCATCATATTTTTTTCCATGCGAACAGCTTGGAACAACTCGCCACGCTGATCTCGCCAGTCACTCCATTGCCACCCCCCAGGCAAAGGTGCGCTAGCTAGGTCTGCGACCACAAAAGGATCGTCAAAAAAGAGCCGCCATCCCGACACAGTATTTGATGGTAAACGGAGCAATCGCGCTGCATCTTTGATGTGCGTCAGCATCAGCTGTCCATCCACATCAGACCCCGTATTGAAGATGCCTGCGACTGTAAAATTACGCTGCGCAGGAATACGACCTAAGGGGGTAAATTGGCTAGCTGAAGTGACCATCAAACGCACTTTATCGCCAATTGTCACGTTGAGCGCCCGCGCCAGTGAATGGCCAAGGAAGAGTTGATATTCGCCCGGCTTGAGCGCACTCACTTGACCCGCAATCAAGTGCGCCGCAATCGGATCATTTTGATTAGGTTCAATTCCCACCAACAAGCCTGCGGCCAGTTGCGATGAGCTTTGAACAACCGCTTCACTGCGTACAATCGGTTCAGCCGCTCTGGCGCTAGAGAGCTGGCTAATGAATTGAGGCACATCTTGCGTGAGCAAAGTGCGATCGCCATTTTGCGAAACTACAGCCTGAGGCAACACACCTAAAATTCTATTTTTGAGCTGGGATTCAAAACCATTCATGACCGAAAGCACCGTCACCAGTGACATCACGCCAATGGTTATCCCCGCCGTAGACATATAAGAGACAAATCGACTGAATCTATCACCGGATCGCCCACGTAAATAACGCAAGCCGATGAACGCCGAAATAGGATGAAACATAAGAAAAACCGCCTAAAAGTGATGCTCAGTACTGTAACGAGAAACGGTGGAAGGTTGTAGCTTTAATTTGCCAAAAATCGGTTAAATAGACTCGATAACAAGGACATACCTTGATTAGTTCGCCGGTATGACGATAATCAACAAAGCGATGAGAAGGATGCCTTTATGACCGAGCAAGAATTTTTTACGGTTCACTATGGACTGACAACCAATATTGAACTTTTAGACAGCACATTTATGCTACCTTCCCAATCAATATTTGAAGCGGAGATTCCTGCCCCATTTATTGTGGCCAGTGAGTTTAGCCAGTTGGATGCACTCACCGAAAGTGCACGACTAGAACTGAAAAATAGTGATTTCAAGCACGTCGTTCAGTTACTTGATACTCAAAATTCGAAACTGAATTTGTTGCTGACCTTTATGTTATCACAGCAAGATGAGCCACATTCACGCTTCATCACCAGCACATTTGGGGCCAGTCGCTTCTCACTTCGTTATCCAAACGCACTAGAAATTGGTACCCAAGCCCGCTGTAAACTGTTTTTGGACCACCCTGCAGCCGCTATTTATTGCTATAGTTCGGTGATTGATTGCCAAGCGGACGAGCAACACTATCTCATCACGATGAAATACGATTTACTGCGAGATACTGACCAAGATCTCTTGATTAAAGCCGCACTGTACCAGCAGCAAAAATTGCTGCGTCAACGCTCTTTAGACCGAAATAAACCATAAGCGTTCTCATGACTACACACTCTTTACTGACTCTGATTAAACCTGCTGGCGCGGGCGACAAAAAACACATTGGTAACCTACGTGGTGCAAGCCTTGCGTTGGCAATTGCAGAGCTGGCCAACCAGCATAATAGCCACACTTTACTGGCTGTACCTGATCCTCAAACCGCCTTAAAGCTGCAGCACGAAATTGAGCAGTTTAGTGACGCCGAAGTGGCGCTGTTTCCTGATTGGGAAACTTTGCCTTATGATAGTTTTTCGCCTCATCAAGAGATCATTTCTGATCGCATCGCGCGCCTGTATCAATTACCGAGCTTGAAAACAGGCATTACCATTGTGCCAGTGAGCACCATATTGCAGCGTCAGACGCCGCGAGAATTTCTGCTACAGCATACCCTGATGGTTAAAACTGGCGATCAGTTTTCCTTAGATAAACTGCGTCTTCAGCTGGAAAAATCGGGCTATCGTCATGTTGATCAAGTGTTTGGCCCTGGCGAGTACGCCAGCCGAGGTTCGATTCTTGATTTATTTCCAATGGGCAGCAGCGATCCTTATCGCATTGATTTTTTTGATGATGAAATCGACACCATACGCACCTTCGATCCTGAGAATCAACGCTCAATTGAAGAGATCAGTGAGATACGCTTGCTACCTGCTCATGAATTTCCCACCACAGAAAGTGCAATTGAAGATTTTCGCACCCGCTGGCGTCAACGATTTGAAGCGCGTCGTGAACCAGAATCTGTCTATATGCAAGTCTCAAAGGGGATTTGGCCAGCCGGTATTGAATACTGGCAACCACTATTTTTTGAACACACCGAAACTTTGTTCGATTATATCGCGCCAGAAAGCCAACTAATTGTCGTAGGAAATATCGAAACAGCGATTGACCAGTTTTTAACCGACGTCGAATATCGTTACCAGCAGCGTAAAGTTGACCCTCTTCGCCCGTTGCTGCCACCTCATGAATTGTGGCTTAAAAAAGATGAGCTTTTCAGTCTTTTCAAAAACGTGGCTCAGATCCAACTCAGTGTGGAACCAATTTCAGAAAAGCAAGGGCGGATCAATTTAGCGGTCAGTGCATTACCCGACTTGGCGGTCATGCATCAAAATAAAGAGCCTTTAGCCGCCATCCGGCAATTTAGTGAAAGTTTCACTGGGAAAATCATTTTTTCCGTCGAATCAGAAGGCCGTCGCGAAGCATTACTAGAGCTATTGCAACGCGTAAAACTGCGCCCTATCGAAAAAGAAACCTTCCAGCAAGCGTGCCAAGCAAAAGAAAAACAATGTCTCGTATTAGGGGCATCTGAGCACGGCTTTATTGATAACAATGCCAACTTAGCGTTCATCTGCGAAAGTGATTTACTCGGTGACCGTGTCATTCTTCGCCGTAAGAAAGATCGTAAAGTCACCAATAGTGACGCTGTCATTCGTAACTTAGCTGAACTCAAACCAGGGCAACCCGTTGTTCATATTGATCATGGTATCGGCCGTTATCTCGGGTTACAGACTCTTGAAGCGGGTGGCATGATGACCGAATACGTCACCCTTGAGTATCAAAACGAAGCCAAACTTTATGTCCCTGTCGCTTCATTGAATCTCATTAGTCGTTACTCTGGCGGCGCGGAAGAAAGCGCACCATTGCATAAGCTCGGGGGTGAAGCATGGACCAAGGCACGACGAAAAGCGGCCGAAAAAGTCCGCGATGTCGCTGCAGAGCTGCTGGATGTTTACGCCAAGCGAGAGCTCAAACCAGGCTATAAGTTCGCTCTGGATCGTGGCCAATACGCGACCTTTAAAGCAGGTTTCCCATTTGAAGAAACCGATGATCAAAATACAGCTATCAACGCCGTGCTATCGGACATGTGTCAGAAAAAAGCGATGGACCGATTAGTGTGTGGTGACGTTGGATTTGGCAAAACAGAAGTCGCCATGCGCGCCGCCTTTGTTTGCACCGACAACAATAAACAAGTGGCCGTATTAGTGCCGACAACCTTACTCGCACAGCAGCATTTTGAGAACTTTCGAGACCGATTCGCTAACCTGCCGATCCGTGTCGAAGTTTTATCACGCTTCAAATCAGCAAAAGAGCAAAAGCAGATTCTACAAGATGTCGCCGACGGCAAAGTCGACATTTTGGTTGGCACGCATAAACTGCTTTCCAGCGAGCTAAAATTTAGCGATCTTGGTCTTTTGATCGTTGATGAAGAACACCGTTTTGGCGTTCGCCAAAAAGAAAAAGTGAAAGCGATGCGTGCTGATGTGGATATTCTCACGCTAACGGCAACGCCGATTCCGCGCACGTTAAACATGGCGATGAGCGGAATGCGCGATCTATCGATTATCGCCACACCACCCGCACGACGATTAGCCATCAAAACCTTTGTACGCCAGCATGATGACAATACGATTCGAGAGGCCGTATTACGTGAAATCATGCGCGGTGGACAGGTTTATTTTCTACATAACCAAGTAGAAACTATCGACAAAGTGGCCGCCGATTTAGAAAAGCTGGTCCCTGAAGCTCGAATTACCGTCGCCCATGGACAAATGCGTGAACGTGAGCTGGAAAAAGTGATGAACGACTTTTATCACCAACGCTTCAACGTATTGGTCTGCACAACCATCATCGAGACAGGGATTGATGTCCCGACGGCGAACACCATCATTATGGACCGAGCAGATAACCTTGGCTTAGCGCAGCTACACCAACTTCGTGGCCGAGTAGGACGTTCTCACCATCAAGCTTATGCTTACTTACTCACTCCACATCCTAAAGCCATCACTAAAGATGCCGTGAAACGTTTAGAAGCGATTGCATCTCTTGAAGATCTTGGAGCCGGTTTTACTCTAGCAACGCACGATTTAGAAATCCGTGGAGCGGGTGAATTATTGGGCGATGAACAGAGCGGTCAGATCCAATCAATTGGTTTTACTCTCTATATGGAGATGCTAGAGCAAGCGGTTGAAGCATTAAAAAATGGCAGAGAACCTTCTCTTGACGATTTGCTTCGTGAACAAACCGAAGTGGAAATGCGTTTGCCAGCGCTATTACCCGATGATTACATTCCTGATGTAAATACTCGCCTCTCCATGTATAAACAGATAGCGAGTGTCGCTAGCCGAGATGAGCTCGCCGAGCTCAAAGTCGAGTTGATTGATCGCTTTGGTAAGTTACCTGATGCTGCAAATAACTTACTCGGCGTTGCTGAAGTCAAAATTGATGCTGCACGTATAAAAGTGAAGAAAATCGAAGCACATGAAAAAGGCGGCTACATTGAGTTCTATCCAGATGCTGACATTAACCCCGTCTTTTTGGTTAGACTTCTGCAATCACAACCGAAAAAATTTGCAATGGAAGGGCCAACTAAGTTTAAGTTTGCTGTACCATTAACCGATAGACGTGAACGAATTCAATTTGTGTCGAGTATGCTCAGCGAATTCCAACAAAACCTGATGCCTAGAGCATAAATTACGCACAAAAAATGATGGAGCCATAATGAAAAAACTGATCCCACTCCTACTTTTGCTTATTTCGATGCCAAGTCTGGCACAACGGCAATTTGACATAGAAGTGATCATTTTTAAGCGTGCAATTGATGCAGAGAAGGTCAGTGAGTCGTGGCCTAACTCATTGCCTGAAATCAATATTCAACGCGCGGGCAGTTTTAGTGACTTAAACTATCGCCAAGAAAAAGGCGTGAAAATGCTGCCTTTTTCCGACTACCAACTTAACGACCAAGCACAAAAACTGAAAAACCACGCCGGCTTTGAAGTGCTATTGCATACGGCTTGGCGTCAAGGCGATCAAGGCAGAGCTTCCGCACCGATTTTCCATATTCAAGCGGGTAAAGATTACTCCGCTAAATTCAATACTGACGGCAGTGAAAAAGTGGCCGTACTAGAAGAATCGCCAGTAAACGGTGTGCTAGAACAAAGCATCGCGAGTCCCCTTTACGAACTCGACGGTAAATTACAAATCTATGTGCAGCACTATCTTTATGCTGAAACCACGCTCGACCTTAAAGCCCCGAGTGTGCGAGAAATCGTGCTCCAAAGTAAACCATTGGAGTTAGATATTACACCTGAAGAGCAAAATGCCGAGGTTCAACTGGGGAACCTAGAAGCTATCTCCCCAACAGTGGAAAAGGAAGAGTTTTTAAAGAGCTATCGGATGGACCAAAAACGCCGTATGCGCAGCAACGAAACCCACTATCTAGACCATCCATTAATGGGAATGATCATTCAAGTTCGCCGCGTTGCAGAATAAAGCCTAACAAAGCGCCCTGCCTGGGCGTTTCTTCTTTTATTCATCTCTCATACAGTTTAGCTCACTGATTTCATATCCTTACCGGTTAGAGCTATTCTGTTGTTAACTATTCTTATCAAAACCAATAACACAACCCACCTACAGGCCGCTCCAATGGTTTGGGTACGTGATCTTCTAAAAGTTAAACTGGCAATGTATTTTATTAGTGAGTGTTTCATTTTTAAGACCTCTCATTTATGAGAGCCATGTTAGATTGAATCTCTCTTATTAAGTCTTGATAATCCCTCCATCTCGTGTTGTGC
>NZ_CAWNHY010000293.1:0-15360 GCF_963874335.1 Vibrio sp. V10_P2A27P122
ACATAATATTCAATGTCTGTATTTTTACGCAAAGTTGTAAGTATCGCAGCCAAATCACGTTGGCTACCGATGCGCTCTAACTGAGCCGTAATTTGATCGTTGTACTGAGGTGTGACTTTAGCCTCAACCTTATGTAGTTCAACAAGAACAATATCACCGTTCATTGCTTTCGCTTGACCGTAAACCACACTATCTGTAGCGGGTTTAGGGAGAGAAAACACCGTACTCGCCAATGGAGAGCTACGATCAATCATTTCCAACTCAGCAAATTTTAACCCACGCTGTTCCAATAAGGATTGGTCACCTTGCTTTAGGGTATCAATCAATTTTGTGGCTAACTCAATCGCTTGTTGTTCGCCTTTGACTTTAGAAAGCTGAGTAACCACTTGCTCTTTCACTTCAGCCAAAGGAAGAACTATTTGTTCCCGAGCATCATCAACACGAACAACGATAACGTGTTCTGGGGCAACTTCTAATACCTCAGAATTGAGCCTATCTTCTTTTACCTCTGGGCTTAGAATAGCTTGAAGAACAGCTGGATTTTTAAGAATTTCAGGCGCATCTTGCTGAGAAATAAAATCGGTTTTCTGAATCTTAGCTGAGATAGCGTTTGCTGCTTCATCCAGAGAGTCAGGTGATTCAAATGCCACTTTTTCTAGCTTAGTCTGCAACTCATAAAACTGATCAGCGGCCTTTTGGTCTACCATTTCAGCTTTGATTTCAGAGGCAACCTGTGCGTAGGGCTGTGCGATAGGGGCTTTAACATCATCAAGACGGATAATGTGATAGCCAAATTCAGATTTGACCAACCCTGTGATATCCCCTATCTGTTCGATAGCAAAGGCTGCTTGTTCAAAAGCTGGGTCCATCACATCATGTTCAATCCAACCTAGCGAACCACCCTCTTCTGCGCTTCCTACGTCTTCTGATTTTTCTTTCGCTAAAGTCGCGAAATCAGCGCCAGCATTCAGTTCATCGAGAATTGCCTTTGCTTTAGTTTTATCATCACCTTGAACCAAAATATGGCTTACTTTACGTTGTGCTTGAGTGGAGTATTTGTCTAAATGCTCTTGGTAGTACTGCTCGGCCTGTTCATCAGACACTACAATTTGGTCTTTCAATTGTTGGGCAGAAAGCTCGATATAAGCCACTTTAACCTGCTCTGGACGGGTATAGCGCTCTGCATTTTGTTGATAATATTGAGTAATTTCTTCATCACTCAACTCAACATTTTTAGCAAAGTCGCTGAGTGACAATGTGAGCGCACGGATATCACGGGTTTGAGAGATCAGTTCACTTTGCTGATTAACCTCACCCTGCAACGTAAATTCACTACCTTGGATAGCACTAAGTAACTGGTTACGGATAAGATCACGACGTAGATATTCTGCAAAGCTTTCAGCAGAGAAACCTGCACGGCGAAGAGCCGCTTGATAGATTTCTTGGTCAAACTTACCGCCTGTCTGGAATTGAGGCATGTCTAAAATCATTTTACGAACCTGATCATCGCTCACTCGTAAACCTAGTGATTGTGCATGCTGCTCCAACAATAAATCGTTAACCATACGATCAAGCACTGACTTACGAAATGACTCGACATACTGAGGATCAGCGAGCAAGTTAGCAAAATAATCCCCTAATTGGGATTGCATGCGATTGCGCTCGTTCTGGTACGCTTGTTCAAATTCACCACGGCCAATCTCACTATTGCCAACTTTAGCCGCAGCATTACTGCCACCGCTTACCAAGTAGCTACCGACACCTGCGAATACGAATGATAAGATAATCATTCCTAGAATAATTTTCACCGCGATGCTGTTCACGCCTTCGCGTAATCGATCCATCATAATCTAACTGCTCTCCGGATAAGAAGCTTCACACTTCAGCCTAAAAATTGAATAGCGCGATAATATCAGAAAAAGAAATGCGCATCAGTAGGATGCGCATAATTTCAAAAGGTTCGAATTAATTTTGCGCTTAAGCCGCAAAAAATAACGATTTTGATTAGTTGCAAGCGTCTTTAAGCGCTTTGCCTGCTTTGAAAGCAGGTACTTTTGCTTCTGCGATTTGGATCTCTTCACCCGTTTTAGGGTTACGACCCGTGCGCGCTGCACGAGTGCGAACGCTAAATGTACCAAAGCCAACAAGCGCTACTTGATCGCCAGATTGAAGAGTGCCACTAACGGCTTCGATGAATGCATCAAGAGCACGGCCTGCCGATGCTTTAGAGATGTCAGCGTTTTCTGCGATTTTTTCTACTAATTGTGTTTTATTCACTGTGATTCCCCTTTGCGTCACCCATTATTATTTTTTAACGGTGACTTTTCGTTCCATTAAGTTCCCAAACTAGCTTGAAGCCTTATTACATCTGGGCTGCAAGCTATAGGGGCTTACGTTAGCGCCCAAAAAAAACGCTGACAAGCCTTTTTAAGCCTATCAGCGTGATCTTTTACTTATTTTTGCTGCACATCACTATTTTTTAGCTTCAAATTCAACCCCAGAAGGGTCTCGTTCAAGTGCGATCTTCAAAACTTCATCAATCCATTGAACGGGAATGACTTTTAGATCAGCAATCACATTTGCAGGGATCTCTTCCAAATCACGCTCATTCTCTTTTGGGATCAATACGGTGGTGATACCACCACGATGTGCTGCGAGCAGTTTTTCTTTCAAACCGCCGATAGGTAATACTTCACCACGCAACGTTATCTCACCCGTCATCGCGACTTCCGCTTTCACAGGATTACCCGTCAAGCTAGAGACAAGCGCCGTACACATAGCAATACCCGCGCTTGGGCCATCTTTTGGTGTTGCGCCTTCTGGCACGTGAACGTGAATGTCACGCTTTTCATAGAAATCAGCGTTAATCCCTAATTTCTCGGCGCGTGCGCGAACCACCGTCATCGCAGCTTGAATGGATTCTTGCATCACCTCGCCCAGAGAACCAGTTTGCGTCAACTTGCCTTTGCCAGGCATTGATTCGGTTTCAATAGTCAGCAAATCACCGCCTACTTCTGTCCATGCTAAACCCGTAACTTGGCCAATTTGGTTACTGTCGTCGGCTTTGCCAAAATCACAACGTTGCACACCTAGAAACTCTTTTAAATTCTCTTGGTTGGCTACCACGGTTTTTACGTCTTTATTCAACAAGATTTTCTTCACCGCTTTACGGCAAATTTTTGAAATCTCTCGCTCTAAGCTTCGTACGCCCGCCTCACGTGTGTAATAACGGATAATACCAATGATGGCTGAATCTTCGATAACAATTTCATGAGGCTTCAAACCATTCCGCTCAACTTGCTTAGTCACTAGATGGCGTTTAGCAATATTCAGCTTTTCGTCTTCTGTATATCCGGAAAGGCGGATAACTTCCATACGGTCAAGCAGCGGACCTGGGATGTTCATTGAGTTTGATGTCGCAACAAACATGACATCAGACAAGTCATAGTCCACTTCTAAATAGTGATCGTTAAAGGTGCTGTTTTGTTCAGGATCAAGCACCTCCAACAATGCGGAAGATGGGTCACCACGCATATCTGAAGACATTTTGTCGATTTCATCAAGCAGGAACAGTGGGTTTTTCACGCCAACTTTCGCCATTTTTTGAATCAACTTACCCGGAAGAGAACCGATGTAAGTACGGCGGTGACCACGAATTTCTGCTTCATCACGCACTCCACCTAACGCCATACGGGTATATTGTCGACCTGTTGCCGCCGCTATCGAGCGGCCAAGAGACGTTTTACCAACGCCCGGGGGACCAACAAGACACAAAATTGGCCCTTTCAGCTTGTTGATACGACTTTGTACCGCGAGATATTCTAAAATACGCTCTTTGACACGATCTAAACCATAGTGATCGGCATTTAAAATCTCTTCAGCTTTTGCCAAATCTTTCTTAACTTTTGAACGTTTGGCCCAAGGAACATTGACCATCCAATCAATATAGCTACGCACAACGGTTGCTTCTGCAGACATTGGAGACATCATCTTTAATTTCTGCAGCTCTTGTTCCGTTTTTTGGCGCGCTTCCTGCGGCATTTTGGAATCGTCAATCTTCTTCTTCAGCATTTCAAATTCATCAGGTGCGTCATCCATCTCACCTAATTCTTTCTGAATCGCTTTCATCTGCTCGTTGAGGTAATACTCACGCTGAGATTTTTCCATCTGCTTTTTAACACGACCACGAATTCGTTTTTCAACCTGTAATAGATCGATCTCCGCTTCCATTTGTCCCATTAAAAATTCCAAACGTTCACTGACATCAACAATTTCGAGAACTTTTTGTTTTTCAATCAATTTCAATGGCATGTGAGCGGCGATGGTATCAGCCAAACGCGCTGCTTCATCAATCCCATTTAACGACGTTAATACTTCAGGCGGGATTTTCTTATTGAGTTTGATAAAACCATCAAATTGGTTGATTGCGCTACGAACGACGACTTCCTGCTCTTTATCATCCAACTCAGGAGTGACAAGATACTGCGCTTCTGCGGAGAAAAATTCACGCTCGATGAAGCGATCAATTTTCGCTCGCTGTTGGCCTTCAACCAACACTTTCACGGTACCGTCAGGTAATTTCAGAAGTTGTAAAATCGTTGCAACTGTCCCGACTTCAAAAAGATCTTCAATTTTCGGTTCGTCGGTTTCCGCTTGCTTTTGTGCCACAAGTAACACTTGCTTGTTGTTATCCATCGCCGCTTCAAGGCATTGGATGGATTTTTCTCTGCCAACAAACAAAGGAATGACCATGTGAGGATAAACCACCACGTCACGTAGAGGTAGTACGGGGATCTCGATACGCTCGGAACGTTCCAAGTTCATATTATTCTCTCTTCCGCTTCAACTGATTACCGAGTATATGGGGGCTAACTCACTGGATTCAATAACAGAATAAAAAAAAGGAGGTATTTGCTACCTCCTTTAAATATTTCTGATTGAGATTTACTCTGCGCCAGCCGCTTGGCTCTCATTTCCGCTGTAAATTAGTAGCGGTTGTGATTCACCATTAATGACTGATTCATCGATAACCACTTTGCTGACATCGTTTACCGATGGCAGTTCATACATGGTTTCGAGTAGTACACCTTCCAATATAGAGCGTAAACCACGTGCGCCCGTTTTGCGGTTCATTGCTTTTTTTGCAATGGCGCGCAATGCGTCTTCACGAAACTCTAGGTCAACGTTCTCTAACTCAAACAAGGCTGCGTACTGTTTCGTCAGCGCGTTTTTCGGCTCACACAAGATTTGAATCAGTGCTTCTTCATCCAGCTCTGTCAAGGTAGCCGTTACGGGAAGACGACCGATAAATTCAGGGATCAACCCATATTTTACCAAATCTTCAGGCTCTACTTGATTGAACAACTCACCGATAGTTTTGGTTTCATCTTTAGAACGAACTTCCGCACCAAAGCCAATACCTGAACCTGTCGCAACACGTTGTTCAATCACTTTATCTAGGCCCGCAAATGCACCACCACAGATAAAGAGGATTTTGGATGTGTCTACCTGTAAAAACTCTTGTTGTGGATGCTTACGGCCACCTTGCGGCGGAACCGAAGCGATAGTGCCTTCCACCAATTTCAACAGCGCTTGCTGAACCCCTTCACCTGAGACATCTCGGGTAATTGAAGGGTTTTCTGCTTTACGAGAAATCTTATCAATTTCATCGATGTAGACGATACCACGTTCCGCTTTTGCAACGTCATAATCACATTTTTGCAGCAGCTTTTGGATGATGTTTTCAACATCTTCGCCGACATAACCTGCTTCAGTTAATGTGGTGGCGTCTGCCATTGTGAAAGGTACGTCTAGGAAACGAGCTAATGTTTCTGCAAGCAGTGTTTTACCACTACCTGTTGGGCCAATAAGAAGAATATTACTCTTACCTAACTCAACCCCATCGCTCGTTTTATCACCGTTTCGTAAACGCTTGTAGTGATTATATACGGCCACTGCGAGCACTTTTTTTGCATGTTCCTGGCCAATCACATAGTCATCAAGATGTTCACGGATCTTATGCGGCGTAGGTAACGCCTCAGATTCCTTTTTTGGCAGAACATCCTTAATCTCTTCACGAATGATGTCGTTACATAAATCAACGCATTCATCACAGATGTAAACAGAAGGACCGGCGATCAGCTTGCGAACTTCGTGCTGGCTTTTGCCACAGAAAGAGCAATACAACAGTTTACTACTACCGCTCTCTTTGCTTTTGTCTGTCATTCGCTAACCTCTTAGCCTTTACTTTTAATCGTCTGAGTGTAACTCAAATTACGCCAAAATGCGTTAAACAATTCTGAGAACTGTTATTCGCCGCGGTGACGCAAGACTGCATCGACTAAACCGTATTCCACAGCTTGGTCAGCAGACATAAAGTTATCACGGTCGGTATCACGCTCGATAACTTCAAGCGGTTGGCCTGTATGCTCAGCAAGCAATTTGTTGAGTTTTTGCTTGATGGTAAGGATCTCTTGAGCATGGATCTGGATATCCGAAGCTTGGCCTTGGAAACCACCTAACGGCTGATGAATCATCACGCGTGAGTTAGGCAACACATAACGTTTCCCCGGAGCGCCACCAGCCAATAGGAATGCTCCCATTGAACAAGCTTGGCCCATACAAACAGTGCTAACATTCGGCTTGATGAACTGCATGGTGTCATAAATTGACATACCAGCAGTCACACTACCTCCTGGCGAGTTGATGTAGAGGAAAATATCTTTATCAGGGTTTTCCGATTCTAAAAACAACAGCTGCGCTACAACAAGGTTAGCCATGTGATCTTCAACTTGACCCGTTAAGAAAATCACTCGTTCTTTGAGTAGGCGAGAATAAATATCGTATGAGCGCTCACCGCGGGAAGTCTGCTCAACCACCATGGGTACTAGCGCGTCAAAAATTGGCGACATTGCGTTTTTTTCTTGGTAGCTCATATTGTTATGTCCCTAAAATAAATGGCCCGAATGATGGGTATCACACGGACCATTGTTAGCAGAATAGTTAACCTGTAGTCAACCACCTACGCTACATATTGCTTATTAAGCAGGTTGCTGGTTCATTAGCTCATTGAAGCTAACAGCCTTTTCAGAAACCTGTGCTTTAGCAATGATCGCGTCGATTGCTTGCTCTTCTAGAGCAAGGTTACGCATGTTGTTCATCATTTGCTGATTTTGAGAATAGTATGCCATTACTTCAGCTGGATCTTCGTACGCTGTTGCCATCTCTTCGATCAATGCTTTCACTTTATCTTCGTCAGCTTTTAGCTCTTCAGACTTGATCACTTCACCAAGAAGTAGGCCAACCACTACGCGACGTTTTGCTTGTTCTTCGAACAATTCACGTGGTAGTTGAGCGGCGGCTTCTGGGTTACCGCCAAAGCGTTGCGCAGCTTGTTGACGCAGTACGTCGATCTCTTGATCGATCAGTGCAGAAGGAACATTGATATCGTTCTCTTTTACTAGACCTTCAATCGCTTGCTCTTTAATGCGGTTTTTTACTGCTTGCTTAAGTTCACGTTCCATATTCTTGCGAACTTCAGCTTTCAGCGCTTCAACGCCACCTTCAGCCACACCAAATTTGGCAACGAACTCGTCGTTTAACTCTGGTAATTCACGCACTTCAACTTTGTTGATTTTAATTGCGAATTTCGCCGCTTTACCTTTTAGATTTTCCGCGTGGTAATCTTCAGGGAAGTTAACGTCGATTTCAAATTCCATACCTTTGGTTTTGCCAACGATACCGTCTTCAAAACCAGGGATCATGCGACCTGCACCCATTTCTAGAGGGAAGTTTTCAGCTTTACCGCCTTCAAACTCAACGCCATCAATAGAACCAACGAAATCGATCGTCGCGCGCGAACCCGCTTCCGCAGCTGCGTCTACTTCTTTCCACGTTGCTTGTTGCTTGCGTAACGTTTCTAGCATCTCAGCAACGTCTTCTTCCTTCACTTCAACCGCTGGTTTTTCAACAGTGATGTTTTCTAGACCTTTTAACTCAACTTCTGGATATACTTCAAAAGTTGCATTGAAAACAAGGTCTTGGCCTTCTTCGATAGAAACTGGTGCGAATGTTGGTGCGCCTGCTGGGTTGATTTTCTCTTTTACGATAGCTTCAATGAAGTGGCGTTGCATCACTTCGCCCATGACGTCTTGACGTACCGCTTTACCGTACATTTGCGCAACCATTTTCAAAGGCACTTTGCCTTTGCGGAAACCATCGAAACGACGATTCTTAGCGATATTGCGTAGCTCTTTTGTAACTGCATCTTCGATGTTAGCAGCAGGAACAGTAATATTCAGACGGCGCTCTAGGCCTTCTAGCGTTTCAACAGTAACTTGCATTATTTATAAACCTCAAAACTGGCCCAGTATTTCTGAGCAATATGAGCCGCAACTTAGGCGATGCCTTGTGCTTGGCTGCATCCTTGTGTTGTGCTCTATCCGAACACTTATATTAAAACCAGCATCAACATTGGCCAAAAGACCCAATATTGGACTAATAAGCGATATCTTTAGAGACTCTAATGCATCACAAAAGGTATCTCTGATTAGTCTCAGGACAGAAAATTTAGACGCGACATTCTACCGACCAGAATCAGTGCTGTCGAGCCAATCACCGCAGAGAGATGATTCCGTACCCTAAATTGCTTTCTAAGTGCTAAAAATTCCACCAACGTGAAAAAGCACAGTTTTGAAATGGGGACAATAAAGGCTTTTTCAAGGGAATCGAGGCTTTTTTTACCCCAAAAGCGTAAAAAGAGATCTTGCTCCTGTTTTGCACCCCACAATTGCGCTCTTTTTAAACATCACCCAAAGGAAAACCAGTAGAATTATGAGTCAATGCTGGGAGCATTATCACTTGCAAAAATGGATATCTCTCGCAAAAGAACTGCCCTTGTCGCGCCGCTGAACATGGAGAAAGGATGCTACATATTCGCCGAGTAAACCTTATTTTTGTAACGTTATTCCTTTTGTCTACCGCGGCTGGGGCGCATTTTGTTTGGCGGCACAACTACCAAAGTTTATTGATTGAACATCAAGCTCAGCTAGAGCGATTCTCTAGCCACATCACCACAAAACTTGATAAATATGCACATATCCCAAGATTGCTAGCCAAAGATAAAGAACTCATTGACGCTTTACACAGCCCCAGCAATAGCGCCCAAATTGAAATCACTAATCGCTATTTAGAACAGGTCAATGAAGTGATTCAAGCCGCTGACACCTACCTCATCGACCAATATGGCAACACGATCGCAGCAAGTAACTGGCACCTCACTCATTCATTTATTGGCCGAAACTTCGCTTGGCGGCCTTACTTTAAAACGGCCATAACTGGGCAAGAGAGCCAATATTTTGCGTTAGGATCAACATCGGGGCAACGAGGATATTACTACTCCTACCCTATCGTTTATGCCGCGGATGTCATTGGCGTAGTGGTAGTGAAGATGGATCTTTCCGCGATTGAGGAAAACTGGCAGAGCAAACAAAGCTATTTTGTCGCCACCGACGACAACAACATTATTTTCATGTCCAGCCAACCGGAGTGGCTGTTTAAAAGTGTTGCCATGCTGAGCGAAAGCGATCGAATTGCGGTTCAAAATAGCCGCCAATATCTTGATACCTCCATTCGCTCACTCGGATTGATCGGCGATTTCAGCGCATCCGTTGCCGAATGGGAAAATCCTTATCAAACTTGGATTAAAGGCGATTTCATCGTTTCAACCAAACCGCTGCCCAGTATCGGGCTCAACATTCGGGTTTTATCGCCCAAAATAAACATTTTCTGGGATAGCTTTGGATTTACTCTGATCAACAGCATGCTGTTTGCCATCGTCTACTTAGGGCTATTACTGGTTCATCACCGCCAACTCAAACAGCGCCAAATCGAACAGTTACAGTCTGAAGCAAAACAAAAATTAGAGTTTCTGGTGATGGAGCGAACCTCTGCACTGCACGCGGAAATTGCGGAGCGAAGTAAAACAGAGAGCATGTTACGCCAAACTCAAGATGAATTGATCCAAGCTGCGAAACTGGCTGTGCTTGGGCAAATGTCCGCCAGTATTAGTCACGAGCTGAATAATCCACTGGCCGCTATCCGCAGTTTTGCCGACAATGGGCGGCGTTTTTTAGCCAATGGTAAGCCGGAACGGACCGATGACAACTTGACTCGCATTTCAGCGCTCACCGAACGCATGGCTAAAATCAGTGAACAGCTCAAATCGTTTGCGCGAAAAAGTAACACCGATGAGAAAGTGAACGCGCAATTATTACCGATTATTTTGTCGACAAAAGAGTTGATGCAACCGCAATTTAAATCGAATTTGATTCAGTTTGAGATGGAATTACCCGCGATGGATCTTTGGGTGCGTGTCAATCCAATCCAACTAGAACAAGTCTTGATTAACTTGCTAACCAACGCGATGCAGGCCCTTGAGGAACAGCATCAAAAATGCGTTCGTTTGAGCACTGAGTGCAAAGCCTCTCAAGTGTTGATCCATATTGATGATAACGGCCCGGGAATTACACAAGAAAAAATAGCCCATCTTTTCGAACCGTTTTTCACCACGAAAAAAAATGGCTTAGGCTTAGGCTTGTCGATTTCACAGCAGATAATACAAAGCATGGACGGTGAGTTAACGATGGCCAGTTCACCGCAGTGTGGGGCGCGATTTTCAGTCTCTCTACCGATCGTTACGCCAAGCGTGTGATTTACAGACAAAGTATGGTTTAAAGATAAAAAGCAGTTAAGGACAACCAATGTGTGATGTATTTTTTATCGATGATGAGGCGGATATCCGTATCGCCATTGCGCAAAGTTTCGAGCTCGCCGACCTCACAGCGCGGTTATTTTCCAGTGCGGAAGAAGCTTTACTGGCGGCCAAAGCAGACGGGCTGCCTCTTGTGGTGGTGAGCGATATTTGCTTACCTGGCCTCAGTGGCCAGAGCTTACTCAACTCGATTCATCATCAAGATGCTGAGGTCCCTGTTATTTTGATCACAGGGCATGGCGATATTTCGATGGCCGTACAAGCGATGCACGATGGCGCATACGATTTTATCGAAAAACCTTTTGCTACTGAACGCTTGATAGAAACCATCCACCGCGCGATAGAAAAACGCCACTTAACGTTAGAAAATCAGCAGCTAAAACGCAGCTTAAAAGCGAGCCAAACTCTTGGACCACGCATTATCGGTAATACTGGCAACATCCAAGCGTTAAGGGGCACCATCACTCATGTCGCCGACACTCAGGCTGACATTCTACTGTTTGGCGAAACTGGCACAGGAAAGGAGCTGGTTGCTCGCTCGTTACATGAGCAGAGTTCTCGCCGCGAGCTCAATTTCGTCGCACTGAACTGCGGCGCAGTGCCTGAAAATTTGATAGAAAGTGAACTTTACGGCCATG
The DNA here is from genome assembly GCF_963874335.1 of Vibrio sp. V10_P2A27P122. Lineage (NCBI taxonomy): Bacteria > Pseudomonadati > Pseudomonadota > Gammaproteobacteria > Vibrionales > Vibrionaceae > Vibrio > Vibrio sp. V10_P2A27P122. The sequence goes on from NZ_CAWNHY010000293.1 coordinate 11,410, forward strand.
AAAAAGGCGCCTTTACTGGCGCTGAAACCAAACGCATTGGTAAATTTGAACACGCACAAGGAGGCACCTTATTTCTGGACGAGATTGAATCAATGCCGATGCAGGCACAAATTCGTTTATTACGCGTACTGCAAGAAAGAGTCATTGAACGTGTTGGGTCCAACACCTTGATCCCTCTGGATATTCGAGTCATCGCCGCAACAAAAGTCGATTTAAAGCAAGCAGCTCAAGCAGGCACCTTTCGTCAAGATCTCTACTATCGCTTAAACATTGTCACATTAGATATTCCACCACTTCGCCAACGTAAAGAGGATATTCCTGCGCTTTTCCATCACTTTTTGTTAGTGGCCGCGGCTCGTTACGGTAAAGCGGCAACCGCACTCTCTCAACCTGAAATGCAGCGCTTAATCAGCCATGACTGGCCGGGAAACGTGCGCGAACTACGCAACGCCGCAGAGCGCTATGTGCTATTGGGGAAACTGGCTCAGTTAGACGACAGCGAGCCATCACAAAAATTACCCACCCATTTAGTCGAACAAGTGGCCGAATTTGAAAAATCCGTGATCGAACAAGCATTGATTGAGTGTGGTGGGCGTATCAATGAAACAATGGAAAGGCTCAACGTACCGCGTAAAACGTTGTACGACAAAATGCAGCGTTACGGATTAGACAAAGAGCTCTATAAAATATAGAGCTCTAATAACATGCCGCAGCCATAGAAATTTCAGGTCAGCATTTTGGTTACTTAGTGATGATTTCCGGCCCCATTAAGGTGGTTGGTAACCAAGTGGAAATCCAAGGCACGTAGGTCACAATCATCAAAAATAGGAACATAATCGCCACCCACGGTAGCGCCGCTTTCACCACATTCATCATCGACATTTTGGCAACCCCTGCGGTGACAAACAAGTTTAACCCGACAGGCGGTGTGATCATCCCTATTTCCATGTTCACCACCATCATGATCCCAAGGTGAATGGGGTCAATACCGAGTGCGATGGCGATGGGGAAGACCAATGGAGCAACAATGATCAGCAGCCCTGATGGCTCCATAAACTGACCACCAAGTAGCAGTAATATGTTGACTACAATCAAAAATGTTATAGGCCCGAGACCGGCAGAAAGCATCGATTCAGCAATAATTTGCGGAATGCGCTCTTCGGTCAGAACATGTTTCAATATTAATGCATTGGCGATAATAAACAGCAGCATGATGGTCAGTTTGCCTGCATCAAACAAAGTCGCTTGCGTATCTTTATGGAAAAAGGCTTGCACGATTTTGACCAAGGCAGGTTTGGTATTTTCTTTGTCGGCGAACGGCCCCATATCTTTGTAAACAAAATTGGCAATCAAGAAAGCGTATACCGCTGCCACCGCAGCCGCTTCGGTTGGCGTAAAGATACCACCGTAAATCCCGCCGAGAATGATCACCACCAGCAACAAACCCCAGCTGGCATCTTTGGCGGCGAAGATCGCTTCTTTCCAACCCACAAAAGGTTGTTTCGGCAGGTTTTTAATTCGTGCAAAAATGTAGATAGCAACAATCAGCATCAAACCCGCTAATAAACCTGGGATCACACCGCCTAAAAACATGCGCCCTACCGATACATCGGTCGCGGCTGCGTACACGACCATTACAATCGAAGGTGGGATCAAGATGCCCAATGTACCAGCATTACAAATAACCCCCGCAGCAAACTCTTTGCTGTAGCCATTTTTAACCATTCCGGCAATAACAATACTGCCGATCGCCACCACTGTAGCAGGCGAAGAACCAGACAGCGCCGCAAACATCATACAGGCCACTACCGAAGCAATCGCAAGCCCTCCCCGAAACCAACCCACCATAGCGATAGCGAAACGGATAATGCGTTTTGCCACACCTCCGGTTGACATAAAGCTGGAAGCCAAAATAAAAAATGGAATCGCAAGCAAAGTGTAATGGCCTTCAAAAGCGTTAAACAAGGTTTGAGCCACTGACGCTAAAGAAGTATCGGAGTGCCAAAGTAGGAACAGAACGCTGGATAATCCGAGCGAGATAGCAATGGGTACACCGACTAACATAAAGCCGATGACCATAACAAACAGCAGTAAAATATCCATGAATTAACGCTCCTTGCGAGAATCAATAGGCGGGGTCGCTTCGCGGTTCGGCTCTAACATGGTCTCGCTCACTTGTGCCATTTCCGCTTTCAGCGCTTCAAGATCTTCCTCGGCTTCATGGCCAGAAATCATTCTGTCTAACTTACCGCTGAGAATTTGATAGGCGATTTGTAAAAAGCGAAAAGTGAGTAATCCCATCCCGATAGGCAATGCCATGTATGGAATAAAGCGCGGCATTTTTTCATAGCGCTCCCCTTCATTGAGCCAATCGGAGAGAAATTGCAGCATTTCCGGCATAGGAATATCGTCGGTTTCATACCAAGCACGCTCAGTCGCAAACGGATACCAGTAATTCCACGAACCGATGAGCAGTAAAATAGAAAAGGTTAAACAACAAGCCACCGCGACCAGTGCAGACACTTTTCGCATGGTTGCAGGCACCATGTTAATGACCACATCAACTCCGATGTGAAAGTGTTTCTTTACCCCATAGGACGCACCAACCAGTACCATCCATGCAAACATGAACACGGTTAATTCCAATGCCCATAAAATGTTGCCGTTAAAAACATAGCGATAAACAACGTTAACGAACGTTAATAAGGTCATCGAGCCCAAGAAGAATGCAATCAGCATTTCTTCAATCGCATCGGTAAATCGGCCGACTTTAGAGAAAAAAGAGTGTTCCATGTGATACATCGCTCTCATAGTAATTATCGGAATTGACTCAAGGTCACCGCACGGCTTCAGGTTAGTTATCAATGAGACGAGCAATAAACGCGTTGAGTCCAACCCCACCACGCAAGGTGGGGTTGGAGGCTGATTATTTGTTTGAAGCCAGCGCTGCCTCAATCAAATCTGAACCGATGTCTTTTTCAAATTTCTGCCACACAGGCTTCAGCGTTGTAACCCATTGCTGGCGCTGTTCAGGTGTGAGAGTGCGGATCACGCCTCCGGCTTCCAACACGTATTGTCTATTTTGGAGCTCGACTTTATTTGATTCCGCATTACGCGCTTCAGTGACTTCTTTTAAAATGGTCGCGAACTGGTCACGCACGTCGGCTGGCAGGCTGTCCCACCACTTGCTCGATGTCACCACTAGGTAGTCCAAAATGCCGTGATCGGTTTCGGTAATGCCATCTTGCACTTCAAAGAATTTCTTACCATAAATGTTAGACCATGTATTTTCTTGACCATCAATAACTTTAGTTTGCAAACCGCCATACACTTCTGCAAAAGACATTTTTTGCGGGTTTGCACCAAGCTGCTCAAACTGAGCCACCAGTACATCAGATGCTTGCACGCGGAACTTTAATCCTTTTGCATCCGCAGGAACGAGTAGAGGTTTATTGGCTGACATCTGTTTCATACCGTTATGCCAAAACTCCAACCCTTTCACACCACGACGTGTCATTGAATTTTTCAGTTTTTCACCGTCAGCTGAGTTTTGGAAACGGTCAACTGCGTCCACATCCTCAAATAGGAATGGCAGGTCAAAAATACGGAATTTTTTGGTGAATTTTTCAAATTTTGATAATGAAGGCGCCGCTAGCTGCACATCGCCGTTTAGCATGGCTTCCAATACTTTATCGTCATCGTATAAGGTTGAATTAGGGAAAACTTGTAGGCAAGCCTTACCATTCATCTCCTTATTAACACGCTCTTCAAGCAGCGAAGCCGCAATACCTTTAGGGTGCTTATCTGTATTCGTGACGTGGCTAAACTTAATGACGATTTCGCCGGGGTCGCAATTTGCGGCCGCATTAAAACTGGTTACAGCAAGAATGGAAGCGGTCAGCAAAGTCAGTGGCTTTAACATTATTATTCTCCTTGATTGAACATATCAGC